>SHMU01000203.1 GCA_008080765.1 Promethearchaeota archaeon
GTTTGATAAGGTCGAATATCGAGGAACTGTATTTTTTATCAAGGGTAGAATGAGTACGGGATATGCCAAGCTGATGGGGATTGATGGTGTGGAAGTAAAATTCAAACCAAGAGCGAAATTTGACCAATTGAAGAGAATGAATGCCAGAACTTCCCGGATGGTAATGGAAATCCCAATTCATCTCGCCCCTAAAGGTGCGAGTATTCTTGGGAGGTCTGGATAAAAAAGTAATTAGAACATAATTGTATAGAATGAATAGTGTTTCTGAAGATGAGTCAAAATTGTTAGAAAATACCGAAATATTTAAACATATTTTTAATAAGAATAAATTAGCAATTCTCCTATTTAACCCAATAGGAAATCTTCTTTATGCTAATAATTCATTTTTCAAATTATTTAATATATCTAAAAATAGTGATTTTAAAGATAAGCTTTTTTTTTCTCAAGAGATTGCTCCTAATCTTGAGAAAAATAACATTCAAAAACTAATTAACATATGTAAGTATGTTCAAAATATCTCTTCGACCTCTTGTCATGCAGATCTGAGATTTTTTAATTTGAACATTTCACGATTTATTTTAAAGAAGAAAGAAAAAAAAATATATATAGTAGAAATCGAGGATAATACAGAGCTCCAATCCCTTGAACAAAAACTGATAAACAACAGAAAAAAGTTTCAATTAATCGCAGATAATTCAAAAGAAGCGATTTTTATCATAGATGATAATTATAAATTTACTTATGTGAACAAAAAACTAAGTGATATATTGGGCTATTCTAAGGCAGAGATCATTGGTGAGGATTTTAGAAAATATTTGGATGAGGAAACTAAGGATTTAGTTATAGAAAGATATAGAAAGCGACAAAAAGGAGAGCCCACTAAACCACAATATGAATTTAAAGTAATTACCAATAATGGAGAGAAAAGAACTTTAGAAATTACAGCTTTAGCGACACGAGAATTGGGAAATCGAATGAGAAGTATTGGACAAGCAATTGATATCACCGATAGAAGAAAAGTAGAGCAAGATTTAGAAGAAACGGAAGAGAGATTCAACATTTTAGGCCAACATAGCATGAGCATTATTATTGTACAAGAGAACCGAATAATTTATGCAAATGAGCATTTCCAAAAAGCATTTGGAATAATGGGAGAGCAAAAGAGAGAGAATAATCTTTTAAAATTTATTAGTCTCGTTCATCCCGAGGACAGGGAATTTGTGGCACAAAAATTGGAAATTACTAGCGAAAAAAAATTTAACAAACCAATAGACTTTCACTTCAGAATGTTTGACAAAAACAAGCAGATTGCATGGAAAGCTGCATATGTAAATCAAATTAGCTATCAAAGCCATAAAGCAAAATTAATTACTTTGATAGATATTACAGAACAGAAAAATGCTGAGCTTGCTCTGAAAGAATCGGAACAAGAAAAGGCTCTTATGGTAAACAGTATCTCGGAACATTTTGTTTTCCAAGATTTGCAACATAATGTAATCTTTGCCAATGAAGCAGCTAAAAAATCTCTTCCCCCAAATACAGAAATCGAAGGAAAAAAATGTTATACCCTCTGGAACAATTTAGAAAGTTCTTGCCCGGGATGTCCGACTGAAAAAGCAATTGAAACGGGTAAAATTGAAGAAAATAAAATAGAAACTTCCGATGGCAGGTTTTGGCATATTAAAGGGTTTCCGGTAAAAGGAGAGAATCAGCAAATCATTGGTGTAGTGGAGGTCACTAAGGATATTACAGATACTAAAAAAGCCGAAAAGGCTTTAAAAGAATCGGAAAATAAATTCAGAATAATAACAGAACAATCCTTTATGGGAATTGCCATTTTACAAGATCACCAATTTAAATATGTAAATAAACGATTTTCGGAGATAATAGGTGCGAGTATTAAGGAAATTTTGAACTGGAGACCCAGAAGACATTATTATATGATCCATCCAGATGATTTTAATGAAACTGTGGAGATATTTGAGCAAAAATATCGTGGAGAAATTGATGCCGTTCAGAATTTACAATTTCGATTGATCTCTCAGCGTAATAAAATTATATGGGTAGAAATCTTTTCAAAAACGATTTCATATCAAGGAGGGGAGGCAGATTTAGTTTCAATGATTGATATTACAGTTCAAAAAGAAGCAGAGAGAAAGCTAAAAGAATCAGAACAAAAATTTAGAGGTATTGTTAATTCCATTCCCGATGCTTTTTTCTTAGTAAATGATGAAACTACCGTTTTAGATTATAAAAGCGAAGCAGATATTCTTTTATTGGATCCGAAAGATTTTTTATATAATAAACTCAATAAATTACTTCCCGAAGAGCTTGGAAATAGAACTGAAAAAACCATTATGAAGGTTCTTCAGACTAAAAAGCCCCAGATTATTGAATATTCGCTGCCATTTGACAGTACAGTTCTTTATTTTGAAGCCCGTTTCTTTTATTATTCTAAAGAAGAGGTTGCAATTTTTATAAGAAATATAAGTGAGCGGAAAGAAGCGGAACAAATGATAAAAGAAGAAGTGCGTCGATTAAAAGAATTAGACCAAATGAGAAAAGATTTAATATCACGGGTTTCCCATGAATTAAAAACCCCTATAATGGCCATATCAGGTGCAATTGAATATATTTTAGAATGTTATAATCATTCCATTGATAAAGAAGTAGTTGATTTGATTAGAATGATCCAAAATAATGAAACTCGATTGGAAATATTGATTGAAAACCTGCTAGATATTAGCCGTATGGAACATGGTAAAATTATTTTAAAAAAACGTCGCTACTACTTAAAAGAACTCATTATGAATAGTGTAAACGAACTGGAATATCTGATTAGGAGTCGAAAGTTAGGTCTTACAATTAATGTCCCAAATGACATTTCATTTAAAGTAGATAAAATAAGAATGGAACAAGTATTTATTAATTTACTTTCTAATGCTATAAAAAATACCCCACCTCGAGGAAGTGTCGTTATTTCTGCTGAAACTAAAAATGACAATACCATTCAAATAACATTCTCGGATACAGGAGTTGGGTTAAAAGAAGATGAAATTGATAGGTTATTTACTCAATTTGGTAAAATTGAACGTTTTGGCGAGGGATTAGAATATTTAGATATTAGCGGATCGGGGCTCGGATTATTTATTTCAAGACAGATTCTTAAATTGCATCAAGGAACAATTATAGTAGAATCAGAAGGAAGAAACAAGGGTAGTACATTTTCAATTAACTTGCCACTTGAGTAAAAAGAAAATAAAGTCTTTCTTATAAGAAGAGTAATAAAAAACTAAATCAGAAAAAAAATGAAAGATTCATTTTAAATTTTTTTCTTCCCATGCTTTCAAATATTCTCTAAATTCCTTTTTTGAAAAGCCTAAGGATGTTTTCTTCTCTTCCTTTTTTATAGTTTCCACATCCTTTTTTTGTTCATTCCTATCGTAGGATAATTCCCAATCAAAATAGGATATTTCTGATTTTGACATATTTATACATTAATAATCACAATTTATAAATACAAAGAGACTGCCGATTTTCTAAATTTATCACGGCGGTGATATCAGCGGAAATCGTTTCACGCATTTATTTTAAAGAGGAAATTAATAACTACGATTAAAAGAAGCTTTTTAAATCTTTCTGAATCGTATCTTCATTTGTAATGTTATTCAATAATTTATTTAAATCAATTAATTCAAAGGGAAAAAGGTTTTCAAACGCTCTCTTAAGTAATTCAGTGTACTTTTTTTTGTCATATTGATGAATCTTCTTTTTGTATAAATGAGACAGAATGACTTTTTTCTGAGGAACATCCGGATTAGCGTTTGCATTAAGGATAATATATCGCACGCTTGTGCCTGGTGTCATAATAATACCCAATGTTTCCGCTTGTTTTGCAGCGACAGCTTGATAAGAATTAACTTTATATTGAGATGGCTTGCGGGAAATTTTTTGATGAATAGTAAGGTCTTCCTTTGAAAGTACTCCGCTTTTAATTTTCTTGGCATATTGTACCAATAAATCTTTTGCATGGGGGATTTTTTCTTTAAACTCGGATATTGTATGAACACCCCGGAAGATGTTAATAACTTCTTTTTGCGCTTGTTTAATTATTTTTGGAGTGTCTCTTCGGCGTAATTCAATTCCTCTGACTTTAATACTTCCATCGGATTTAATGCCCCAATAATGATTAAGAGTAGGAATATCGGGATGTGCTTGAGAAGGAAGAAAGATAATTATATTAAATATACCATCCCAACTCATAGGTATTTTTGTTTCTTCAGTGATTTCCTTGGCGATAGATTTTGTGATGTTTTTAAATTCTTGCAGAGAGTATTTTTTGGTATCTTGAAGCCAGAGTGAATCCACGATTCCATGGATTATCCGGCATCCATATTTTTTAGAGATTTCTGCAGCTCGCATTAAAAATTCTCGGGCAAAGGCGCAGACAGTTTGATGAGCTTCAATCTTACCGAATCGAGCGTTTCTAAAACCTAAATAACCAAAACTAACTACTAATATCCATTTAAGGGCAATATCGGTGAATTTGTAACGTAAATTATTGGTTCTTCGTACGTAGGCTTTGCATTTAAGTCGTTTTTCAAGGGGAAGTCGAATTGACTTAGAAATGATTCCTTCTCGCTTTGAGCAAATATGAAAATCAAGTCCAGGGACTTTCGTTCCTGTTCCATCATCCTTGCAGCATTCACAATTAATAGTTTCCGAAGAAATATTGTAATTTGCCATTAACGAGGGATACATTGAAGAGAAATCTAATTCTACCACTTGTTCAAAGATCCCCATCTTCGGTTCGAAGATATGACCTCCTCTATCGCCTTTTATTAAATCCATTCCCGTAGAGAAGTTTTCGGGATTTTTTTTAAAAGGAGGGATTAAATGGTCCAGTTTATAAGCATTGTAGAACTGGATTGATTGAAGGGCTCCACCGATCGTGATTCTGCAAAGCCTTTGGAGGGGTACCCGCGAGATCCTGGCTACCTCGATGACTCCTGGTATATTGCCTTCGCTAAAATGCAGACTACCATAAGTAGTAGTGTCGAGATGGAAGCGTCCGGTAAAATAGACTTGAGTTTTTGAACGCTTCCGAATAATTCCATACGACATATAATGATCTGAATCTCCTGATAATTCGAAAATGCTATATTTTAGCGGGGTTTTCGTTCTAGAAAAGAAAAATTCACTTGAAATCCCATGAATGGAAGCTCTTGCAGCTAAATAGGGAAAGATAAATTCATCTCCTCCTTGAGTAAGAATGATATCTGGATCTATCTTTTCAATAATTTGACAGATTTGAATCAGGTTTTCAACCTCATCTGCCTTATCAATCACAATACGTTTTTCTTTAATTGCGCCATCAGCACGAGGAACATTCCAATTTTTATCATTTTCTATTATGCTAATTGTCGCATATGCCAAGGGTTCATTGAAATAAGGCTTAATATCCCGTTGCTGTACCTTTATCTCCAACCAAATCGCATTTAAAGGAGGAAGCTCATAAAAAAGCTTTTCATTATCATCCCTTATGTCTAATTGGACTAATTGCGGGAGTTTATGCCGTTCGGTAAAAGATATTTTGAAATGGCAAAATGAAAATGGAAATAAATCATGTCTATAAAAATACATTTGTGTGACGGGTAAATCAGTATTATAGAGTGTAAAAAGTGCCAACTCATTAACTTCATTAATCACTTTGTGAAATACTGAGGGACTTACTACAGAGATCCCAAAAGTAGGGGTTTTCTCATGATCATCAAGAGTTACATATTTCTGGCAAATGCGTACTGCAGTAATGTTTGGATGGTCCTTTAAAAGCGAATGCAAATATTTCAAATCATCCTCTAAAGGAGAACATGGAACAGCAAAAAATTCCGGATGATACTCATCAAATATTTGGAGGATATCTTGAGTTTTCTCTCGTTTTACCCATAAAATCATACCCCCTTCTGTAGTGGAGGCGTCTAATATCCATCCTTCAAACTCAGTTTCTTCTTGTAAGGGCACGCTAACTCTTCTGAATTTTTTCTTCTAATTTTTTAATTCTCTTTTCTAAAGATTCCAGTTTCTTCTCTTGTTCAATCGCGAACGAAATGAATAACACTTCTGAAACCAGCGGGCGACCTGCCATGCTTCCAGCATCTGCATGAACTCTCGCATAGTTCATTATTTTATCAAATACCTTTCTTTCTTTGGGTCTTAATGCTCGTTTATAATCTTTCCAAGTTTCTATTTCCTCTTCCAATGCTGGTCGAAATGAAGGGATCGTTCTGCCCATTTCTATTATTTCAGCTCTTTTCTTTTCAATTTTTTTCCCATTAAGCTAGAGAGAGTGGATTTAAATTCAATCCACAAATTTTCATATTTCAAGTAATAACAATCGCATAAAACCATTTCTTTGAAAGTGTTTTCGATATTATTGAAGCCTCCCCGCCCTAAAGGACGGGGATTCCCACGAGTCCACTAAGCATTAGCTGGCGGGCATATCTTAGGGCTGTTTGTCGCGGTAAACCCCTTCCACGTGCGTAGAAAGGATTCCTCCTTCAAGGAGGGTTGATGCGATAAGTCATCGGATG
>SHMU01000204.1 GCA_008080765.1 Promethearchaeota archaeon
ATCATTCAATGCAAAACACGGGCTCGTTGGGAAGATTTGTCCAATTCTTAACCTATAAAGCACAAAAAATAGGCAAAAGAGTAATAAGAATTGATGAATCATACACCACACAGACCTGTGCGAAATGCGGGAAAAGAGTAAAGCGTTCATTGTCCGAGCGTACTATTACTTGCGAATGCGGTCATCAGATGGATAGGGACTTAAATTCCGCCGTGAATATCATGGTAAAGTTCTTGACATCCGATGACTTATCGCATCAACCCTCCTTGAAGGAGGAATCCTTTCTGCGCACGTGGAAGGGGTTTACCGCGACAAACAGCCCTAAGATATGCCCGCCAGCTAATGCTTAGTGGACTCGCGGGAATCCCCGTCCTTTAGGGCGGGGAGGCTTCAAACTCACAACTAAAATGATTTTAATTCCTCATAATTCAATAAGAAAGAAATAATTATAGGAATTTGTATTCCCTTGTAATATTAAAGAAATGGGAATCATTCTCAAAATAATAAAAATCTACAATTAGATGAATCTACAATTGTTTGGCACACTTACCAATGCCAGAGACGGAGTCTTCCTTGTATAGATTGATTACTCTTACTCCTTTCGCTTTTCGATGAGTAATCCGTATGGAGTCGATTGGGACTCTTATTACTTGCCCTTTCTCGGTACCTATGATGAGGTCCTTTTCTCTGGCAAGCCTAACGGCAATTACGGAGTCTCCCTCGCTCAAATTGATGTTGTATACGCCTTTTGCGCCTCTGCCTGTTTTCCGATATTCTCGCACGTGAGTCCTTTGTCCGTATCCATTTTTAGTGATGGTTAAAATAATGTCGTCATTGGTAACTAATAAGGAATCTACAACAGAATCACCTTCTCTGAGATCAGCACCTTTTACTCCAATTGCCGTCCTTCCCAATTCTCGAAGCTCTGACTCGTCAAATCTGATAGCATATCCTTTTTCTGTGGCAATAAAGATATCTTGTAATTCATTCGTCAGTCTTTTGATGCTCATTAATTTATCATCTTTTCGAATCCTCTGAGCTTTAATTCCTGTCTTGCGAACATTCGAGAAATTCTTTAACCGAATTTTCTTTACTATTCCATTTTGTGTGGCCATTATCAATCGGTTGTTATTATTAAAATTATTGATAGGAATCATCTCAGAAATCTCCTCGTTTTCTCGAATAGGAATAATCTGAATAATGGGTTTTCCCTTGGCGGTACGAGTTTGCTGCGGAATTTCAAAACATTTGATTGAATAAACTCTGCCTTTAGAAGTAAAAAAGAGAATTGTGTCATGTGTTGAACACACAAACAGATCTTGAATGTAATCCTCCTCTCCGACTTCCATGCCCTTTTTACCTCGTCCTCCCCGGTGTTGAGTACGATAATCTTTTACAGAAATTCGTTTTATGTAATGGTTTTTTGTTAAAATTACCATTGTCGGTTCCTTTTTGATAAAATCTTTTTTCTGCATACTTGAGATAGGTTCAGAATCCTCGATTTTTGTTCTTCTCTCGTCGCCATATTGCTCAATAATTTCTTTTAATTCCTTTTTAATGATCTCCAATCGTTTTTCTTCACTTTCTAAGATTTCTTTTATCTCCTCAATTCTCTGAGTCAGTGTCTTTTCCTCTTCAAAGAGCTTTTGTTGTTCCAAATTAGTTAATCGTGAAAGAGGCATTTGTAAGATAGCTTTTACTTGTATTTCTGACAATTTATATGCACTCATCAGTTTCATTTTTGCTTCATTCTTGTCTTTGGCATTTTTAATCATCTGGACAACATCATCAATATTTTGTAACGCAATAATCAAGCCCTTTACTTTATGAAGTCTTTTCTTTGCTTTCTTTAACTCATATTCATTTCTTCTGTAGATTATTTGAAGGCGATGAGTAATGTATTCTTCAATTAATTCTTTAAGAGTAAGAATTTTTGGTAATTTACCATCGTCCACTAATACAAGATTTTTTATATTAAAGCTGGTAAAAAGTCGGGTGCGCTTATATAATTTATTTTCCACGATTTCCGGTTGAGCCTTTTGCTTTAGATCTAATACTATTCTCATACCCGTTCTATCTGACTCATCTCTAAGATCCGTGGCATCTTCAATGACTCCCTCCTTTATGAGCTTTGCTATTTTCTTAAGCAAAGATGCTTTATTTAATAAATAAGGAATTTCGGTAATGATCAATCGTTTATGATTTTTATCATCTTCAATTTCCACCTTTCCCTTAATCTTAATCCGTCCCGTCCCGCTACTATAAGCATTAAAAATTCCTGAAGGATTAGTTATTATTCCTCCCGTGGGAAAGTCGGGACCTTTTATAATCTCCATTAATTCTTCTACAGAAATATCGGGATTATCGATTGAAGCGATAATTCCTTGACAGACTTCGGTAATATTATGAGGAGCCATGCTCGTTGACATACCCACTGCGATACCTTTTGTCCCATTTATCAATATATTTGGAATTTTCGCGGGAAGAAAGTTGGGTTCCTTTAAACTGTTATCAAAGTTTGGTTGAAAACCTACCGTTTCCCGATCGATATCCTCAACAAGCTCCCCTGCAATTCGAGACATTCGCGCTTCCGTATATCTCATTGCTGCTGGAGGGTCATCATCTATGGAACCGAAGTTTCCCTGAGGATCAATTAAAGGATATCTCATTGAAAAATCTTGTGCCATCCTTACTAAACTATTATAAACTGCCGCGTCGCCATGAGGATGATATTTACCCAGCACTTCCCCTACAATTCTAGCTGATTTTACATGAGGCTTATTATAAAACTGATTATTATCCGTCATGGACCACATGATTCTGCGATGAACAGGCTTCAGACCATCTCTGACATCCGGAATTGCCCTTCCCACGACCACCGACATCGCATAATCGATGTAGGAATTTTTCATCTCTTTCTTTAGTAAAATATCTTCAATTTTTTCGTTTTTTAGCGTCAATGTTAAAAAAAAGGCTCCTTTTTTAATCTTGAAATTAATATGATTAATTTATTCTTTTATATTCTCTATTTTAAGTAAGTAATTATACATCAAGAATACCCACTTCATCATAATTTTCAATAATAAATTTTCGTCTGGGTTTTACTTCCTTACCCATCAACTGCGAAAAAATCTTATCTGTTTCTAAATGATCTTCGTACACAACGCGCTTTAAAATTCTTGTATCACGATTCATGGTAGTATCATATAACTCATCGGGAGACATTTCTCCCAAACCTTTATATCGCTTAATGCTAATACTATCAGAATCCTTTAAATCATATTTTTCCATTAATTCTTGGAAATATCCTTCTCTTTCCTTATCAGAATAGACGTATTTCCCTGATTTTTTATAGCTGATATAATAGAGAGGAGGTTGGGCAACGTATAAATGTCTATTGTCTATTAAGGGGCGCATATATCTGAAGAAAAACGTTAAGAGCAAAGTTTCAATATGAGCTCCATCTACGTCCGCATCACAAAAGATAATTACCTTATTATATCGTAAATTGGAAAGATCAAAGTCTTCATCATTTACTCCTTGGACGCCTATCCCTAATGCTTTAATAATAGCTAAAATTTCATTATTTTTTAAGATCTTGTCAATTCGAGCCTTTTCTACATTAAGAATTTTTCCTCTTAGAGGTAATATTGCCTGATATTCTCGATTTCTCCCTTGTTTGGCACTCCCTCCCGCACTATCACCTTCTACAATAAAGATCTCGCATTCTGAGGGATCGTTCGAAGAGCAATCTGCCAATTTTCCGGGCATGCGGGCATTATTTAATGCTGATTTCCGACGAATTAATTGTCGAGCTTTCTTCGCCGCTTCACGAGCTTTTTTTGCATCAAGCGATTTATTTATAATTTTTTTACTTACAGCGGGATTATTTTCCAAGAATTTCATTAATTCATCCGATACTACCTGACTTACCGCTTGACGAGCTTCTGGATTGCCCAGCTTTATTTTTGTTTGACTTTCAAACTGAGGATCTGGTAATTGTACAGAAATAACCGCAGAAAGACCTTCACGGGTATCTCCCCCGCTCAAAGTAACCCCTTTATACTTTTTTCCCATATACTCTTCGATATAACTATTTAAAGTGCGCGTTAAGGACGATTTAAAACCTGTAAGATGCGTCCCACCCTCGATTGTGTTAATAGTATTGCAATAGGTTAAGATATTTGTTTGATATCCTTGATTATATTGCATGGCTATTTCTATCCGTACAGTATTTTTATCCTCTGGCTTTGTATCATCAATATAATCCTTTTGAATAAAAATAATTTCATCGTGAAGAGGTTGTTTTTCTTGATTAAGATGAGCTATAAATTCTTTTAGACCGCCTTCATAATGGTATATTTCTTGCTCTTCGCTTTTTTTATCGTAAATTTCAAATTTTGCCTGAGGGGTAAGGAATGCTAATTCACGCATACGATTTGCCACAATAGAAAAATCGAAAATCGAGTCGTTAGGATTAAATTGAAAAATCTCTTTATCGGGATAAAACCGAATTTTGGTTCCATGTTCACTTTCTTCACATGGTACTATTTCTGGTTCAGAAGCTTTCTTTCCTCGCGAAAAACGTTGCTTATAGCATTTTCCATCACGATTAATTTCCAGAGTTAGCCATTCTGCTAATGCATTCACGACAGAAAGTCCTACTCCATGAAGACCTCCCGAAATCTTATACATTTTATTGTCGAACTTCCCTCCCGCATGCAGATGTTCCATGATTACTTCTACCGCGGGGCGATTATATTCTTCATGAGTATCGATGGGAATACCCCTTCCATTGTCTATTATCTCAACAGACTGATCCTCATGAAATATCACTTTTATACGGTTTGCATATCCTCCTATCGCCTCATCTACACAATTGTCTACAACTTCCATGATAAGATGATGAAGACCTTTGGATCCAGTGTCTCCTATGTACATACTGGGTCTTGTTCTGACTCCTTCCAACCCCTTTAGTACTTTAATGCTCTTAGCACTATAATTTGGTGCGTCTGTTTCATTCAATTCCTCAACTCCCCTTTCAGTCATTAATAATCTCTATAATGTGTTATTAATAAGCTATTTTTCATTGATTGAAAAAATATTAAGGAACTTAGATTATGTGATCTTGAAAATGTAATTTATATTGTTCCTTATATATATAATAGTTGTTCTGCGTATTTAAATATGAGTGTATCCTAAATATCTTGGAAACACATATAGCTTGAGAGTTTATTCTCCTCTGATTAAATACCCTCTGATACTTTAAGAATTTTAAAATCCTATACTACATTTTAATCCACTTATATATTGCGCCTCCTAAATAGGAGATTTTTTTCATATTTATTCTCTATTGTAAATACTTTTTAAACTCTTAACTACAACGAAATCTACGAATTGACACAAATGGTTAGCAAATTACACGTTCCAAGTATTTTGCTAATACTTCTATAAATGGCAAGCAACATGCTAAAGAATCAAAAAAGTTTTGTTCTAATTAAAGCCATTCGTTGGAGGAATGTTCTTGAAACAAGAAAAGAAAGCCCAGAAGAGTTAAAAAATTAATAAAGGAAAAGAATTATAATTCAATTATTTCAGCCTCCATTCTTTCAGTGTCAACTATTGCGAAAGTTGCTCTTCCACTCAAATATCCGCAAGCCTCTCCCGGATTTACTACTAACACTCCATTATCATATTTTTTATCCATTACAGCATGGGTATGACCAAATAGAACGATGTCGAAATTTCCAGATTTTGCGATCGAATCCACAGTCTCTTCATTTGGCATATGAGCAGCATACAATTTCTTACCTGAAAACTCGGAAATGAGTTCCATACCTACCAAATGACATATCTGACCGAGATTCTCTTTTAGAAATACCCTATCGCCGTCGTTATTGCCATACACACCATAAAAATTATTTTTGAGTTTTTCATTTAAATTATCGAAAACACGAAACGTAAATGGTGCCACATAATCACCACAATGTATGAGGGCATCAACATTTCTGTCATTTAAAATAGATACAGCCTTTGAAATATTGTTCATATGGTCGTGAGTATCAGAAATAACTCCTATTTTCATGGTTTATTTTTTCCTGTTTTTAATTTCTTAATAATTAATAACCAAGTCCTTAATCACTTTAAATATTTTAACCTAATTAATAATTAAAATTTAACTAATTGCGAAAGAAGTCCCCTCCATTCATGGAGGGGATGAATTTCGCAGAGCATCTCCATGGTTTATGCTGTGGGTGAGATTTTCCGCATTATACATCACTAAAGTAACGGACCCCCTCCTTTTAAATACCTCGCATACTATACACTAGTAGAGAAAGAGACCCTTGCAAGGAGAAGAGAACGTGCAATTAACCCAAAAAATTCGGATGTATCCCACAGAAGATCAATTAGAACTCCTGTGGGATTTATCGGAGAAATGCCGCTTGATTTATAACTTTGCACTTTCGGATCGCCTCA
>SHMU01000205.1 GCA_008080765.1 Promethearchaeota archaeon
ATATCAGAGATCGGGCAGTTGTCCCTCGGTATATCCGAAGGACACGGGCTATGTGTCAATTAGCCCCTTAGATGTGGACGATGATGAACCAGAAGCTTTTAGGAGAATTGATGGGGATTTGAGCCACAAGCCCCGCCTTTCAAGGCGGGGTAATTGACTGGATCACGATAATCAATAAGAACGATTTAATTTTTGAAATCACCCTCCCTGCTTCCAATGCTCTTTCACAAACAACATATCTGTTAACATTTCTCTCAAAATATTCACACATAGAACGATTGGAGGAGAAATATATTTTAAAACTACAAAATTAATCCCATATTTTCAAATGCATCAATAAAAACTAATGATAGAATTAATATGACCCCCAAAAAAAATACCTCTACGCAGACAATTTCGATTTCTCCATCACTTAAAGAGTGGATTGTAAGATATGTCAATGTAAAAAAAAGAGAACACCCTGATGCGGAGAGATTTAGCAGCGTTTCTGCTTTTTATAACTACGTTTTGGAAGAAATGATGAAATGTTTTAAGAAAGGAAAAACTTTAGATGATCTGGACCGATTTTTAAATCAAGATGTTGTCTCTTTTTATGACAATCTGTCCTTTAAAGCCATTAAAGTGTTTTATGAGATGATTGTTGAGACAAATCGATATACTGCTCATGATTACGAAGCAACCGTAGCCTTTTTACAGCAAGTTCAGAAACACTTCTCAGAATTTTTTCAAGATCCCGATATTTATAAAATTAAGAATTTTTTAGAGAAACTTAGAGGCTTTTTCTTGCAAAATAACATTGTAAGACAATTTGACATAAAAATAGATGAAGATCCCCTAAAAAAAGAAGATACTGTTCTTTCTATGGATGCTTATTGTAATGATATGAATCTTTGTTATGAAAATGCCAAATTTATGGTTGCCCTTTTTAGTGTACTGGGATTTAAATTACAAAATATGATTTCCTCTAAAAAAAGTCCCTTTTTCCGCATCAAACTTATTCCTACAGAATTATTTAAGAGAGACGATGTGCCAAAAGAAGCACGGATCCAATTATTTAAAGAGAATTTCTCACACTTTACCAATTTAAAAAATGTAATAAATGACAAGGACTACTATCTATGGATGAAGATGGGAAATGATGAGAACATCTTCATCGATTTTGATAATGAATTTGCCTTAAATAAATGGATAGGGATAATAGAATCAGACGTCAGAAAATTCTCAAAAGGAGAAAACTCATTTCTTCTTAAAATGCTTACATTTTTTGAAAAAATACATTGGATATCCATCCTTAATAAGGAGGACTTAGTGTTTACGTTTCGTTTTAGAAATAATGTATGTGAATCAAATAAGAAAATAGTACTTCATTATTTCTCAAAATATTCAAAGATTAAAGAATTAGATAATGCATTTCAATTAATTGATACCCACTCGCCCTAATTGTATAGATTATTGCTCATTATGACCCTCTCAAAATTCCAAGAGCGCTAGCAAAATTAGTATTCTAATACTTTTTTTGCTATCATATGTTTATTTATTTAGATAACACAAAAAACAATGATATAAAATGGAGTTTGATTATAACAACCTCGGCTTAAAATGCGGTTTGGAAATTCATCAACAACTCAATTCAAATACTAAACTATTTTGTAGATGTCCCAATGAACTTCAAGGAACACGAAAGCCTGATTTTACTCTAAAGAGAGAGATGAGGCCTGTCTTAGGAGAAATGGGGGCGTTTGATCAAGCAATGCTTACAGAATATGAAAAAGATATAAGCATTGTATATGAATGTTATAATGATGTTATGTGCACTTATGAAATAGATGAGACGCCGCCTTTTGAGTGTAATGAAGAAGCAAGGAGGATTGCAATCCAGATAGCACAGTTGCTTAATTCGAATGTAATTGAGGAGATGCATGTATGCAGAAAAAATTATTTAGATGGCTCTGTTCCTGGTGGCTTCCAAAGAACTATGATTCTTGCGAAAGATGGCTATATTACTTTAGAAAATGATAAAAAAATTGGAATTGATATTATTTGTTTGGAAGAGGATGCTGCAAGATTAATTAAGGCAGTACAAAAAACTAATTATTTTCGATTAGATCGCTTAGGCATCCCTTTAGTTGAGATTACCACCAAACCAGATATTTCCCATCCCAATGAATGCAAGGAATGTGCAGAACGCTTGGGGTTATTATTATGGTCTACAAACGTGAAAAAAGTATTAGGCTCCATCCGTCAAGATGTTAATGTAAGCATAAAAGAGGGAACTCGAATTGAAATTAAAGGTGTCCAAAAATTAGATTGGATACCACTTCTAATTAATCATGAAATCTCCAGACAACTTAATTTGATTAAAATTAAGAAAGAATTACACAATAGAGAATTGAAAGCAGAGTCTATTGTTGATGAACCACTAGATTTATCCAAAGAATTAGCAAAATCTAAATGTAATTTTGTTGCAAAAGGTATTAAATCGGGAAAAAAATTATTTGGAATAAATTGTAAAGGGCTAAAGGGAATTTTTGGTACTCAATTAATGCCAGATTATAGATTTGGGACTGAAGTAAGTAGTAAAGTAAAATCCATATCTGGATTAAAAGGATTAATACATTCCGATGAAAACTTGAAAAAATATAATTTTTCAGAGGAGGATTTGAAGATTATGAGACAAAAATTACACTCTCAAGATGATGATTGTTATATTTTAGTTTTGGGTAAGAAAAAGGAATTTGAAAAAGCACTTGAAGTTATTAAAAAACGTGTAATATATGCCTTTAAAGGAGTACCTCCAGAAACACGAAGAGCCCTTGAGAACGGTAATACAGAGTTTCTAAGAGAATTACACGGAGGCGCACGGTTATATCCGGATACGGACTCACAAGCAATATTAAATACTGATGATGAAATAAACATAATAACTGATTCTCTGCCTGAATACCCGTGGATTATTATTGATAGATATTCTAAAAAATATAATACAGAGCCAAGGACAATTAAAGAACTTATTTTTAATGATTACCTCCCCTTGTTTGATAAAATAATAGAAATATATCCCGAAAATCCTACTTTAATTTTTACAACCCTATTAGAAACTACTACAGCACTAAAAAGGGATGGAAAACATATTGAGAATATTACGGATGAAGATTATATGCGGATTTTCACATTATTAAAAAAGAAGGAAATTGGAAAAGAAGCCATTGAAGAAATGATGATTACTAAGACTGAAAATCCCCATACTCCTATTCATGAAATTAAAGAGAAATTGGGAATTGAAAAAGTGGATATGGATGAATTAGACGAGATTTTATCTGAGATAGTAAAAAAGAGCGAACAATTAATTAAAGAACAAGAAATGAGGGCAATGGGTCCTTTAATGGGAGATGCAATGCAAAAACTGCGCGGAAAAATAGATGGAGCCGTTATTTCTAAGCACTTAAAAAATCTTATTCAAGAAAAGCTTAAGGAGATGAAATAAATGAGCAAAAACTTAAAAGGATATAGAGGGAATGCTAAAAAACTTTTAGAAAAGAAAAATCTTAAGATTTGGGATATTCTTCAGATTAAAACCAAGAAAACGGAGTATCAAGGGATTTTACTTCCCCGAAATGAATATTCGGACGAGAAATTTATAGAGATAAAACTGGAAAACAATTATAATGTAGGAATTCATTATAATGACATTTCAGAAATTAAAAAAATCGGAGAAAAAGAAGCTCATTATAAAATACCTGAAAAAAAATTCCCAAAATCAAAAGATCTTCCCGAGATAACATTACTTGGAACGGGTGGAACAGTAGCGTCCCGCCTTGATTATACCACGGGAGCCGTTATTCCGGCATTTACACCGGGAGAATTATTTAGTGCAGTGCCTGAGTTAGCAGAGATATGCAATTTAGAGACCGAAATTTTGTTTAAAATGTTATCGGAGAATATGAAACCCGACGTGTGGCAAACACTGGCAAAAAAAGTGGAAACATTAGCCCATTCCGGAAAAGAAGGTATAATAATAGCACACGGAACGGATACCATGGGTTATACATCCGCTGCTTTATCATTTATGTTACAAAATTTATCTATCCCCGTGGTTCTTGTAGGAAGTCAGCGAAGCTCTGATAGACCCTCTTCGGACGCTGCCATTAATCTAATTAATGCTGCAACTGTCGCCACTTCCGATATTGCAGAAGTTGTGGTGGTTATGTTAGGCTCCTCTTCTCATGAATATGGACTAATCCATAAAGGAACGCTCGTAAGAAAAATGCATACCTCCTATAGAAACACATTTCGCACGATTGATGATATTCCAATGGGCTTAGTTAAAAGTAGAACTATTCGAATGCTAAAGGAGAATTATCGCACAAAAAAGTCTCAATCATCCAAGAAAACTACAAAAGCATTGACCAATTTTGAGGATAAAATTGGAATGATTTATTCCTATCCCGGATTAACCAATGAAGAGCTTAATTTCTATATTGATAAAGGATATAAAGGGATAGTCATAATGGGAACAGGCTTAGGACATGTAAATACCCGCGTATTTGATTCAATTAAACGAGGTATTGAAGAAGATATCTTGTTCATTATGACTTCTCAAACCCTTCATGGATTTATCGGGATGAATGTATACTCTACGGGACGAGAATTACTTGATCTCGGAGTAATCCCCGCACATAACTTAATTCCGGAAACCGCTTACGTTAAATTAGGATGGGTCTTGGGTAATTCTGACTCCTTGCAAGAAGCAAAGCAATTATTTTTGACTAATATTGCAGACGAATTTCTTGAACGGGAAGTTCCTATTGCATTCAATTATGATATCGAGGATCTACTATAAATCATCCGGTATAATCTCTTCAAAATCTTTATTTTAACCTCTCTCATTTTAGTATAATAAAGAGCGTTTATGAGAGGAGAATTTTCCATTAAAATTTTAAGTTTTAAAAGATTCAAATTATTTGAATACTTTATTTGTTTAATTTCTCAATAGATGTGAAAAAAAATGGGAAAACGAATTCTTGCACAGAGAAAGGGATACGGAAATCTTTGGGCGCGCTCACCGGGTCATAGGCATATTGGTGCTGTAAAATATCGGCGCTTTAAGGAAGATGAAATGAGCTTTACCTTTAAAATTATCGATCTCATTCATTCTCCCGGACGAGGCGCTCCCATCGCTCAAATTCAATATGATGATGGGATTCGAGATCTGTATTTACCACCTGAAGGTGTTTATGTTGGAGATGAGTTCACTCAAACAAGACGAGATATTGATAGACTTAAAACAATCAAAAGAAAACAAGCCCAAATAAATGTGGGAAATATTGTGCCCTTAAAAAATATTCCCTTAGGCACTTTGGTATATAATATTGAAAGTATACCCCAAGATGGAGGAAAATTCGCACGTTCCTCGGGAGTTACCGCTACAGTCACCCAAAAATCGGGCAATAAAGTAGGGGTGCTTTTTAGATCAAAAAAAACAAAATGGATTAATGAAAATTGCTTATGTACCATCGGTGTTGTCGCAGGAGGCGGTCGGACCGATAAGCCTTTCTTAAAAGCAGGAAACAAGTATCATGCGCTACGATCTAAGGCAAAAAAATGGCCCATTGTTCGTGGAGTTACTATGAATGCTTGCAGCCATCCGCACGGCGGTGGTGCAAAACAATCCCCTCACAAACCAACCACAATCTCTCGAAATACCCCTCCTGGAAGGAAAGTAGGACAAATTGCAGCCCGAAGAACCGGACATGCTAACTAAACTCTAACTCTAAAAGTGAAGAAACTTGAACAGGTTGTTTGAACCCATCATTAGAGGAAAAGGGCGAGGTATAGGTCCTTCCTGCTCTCTATCCTTCTTTTTATATACCCGAAAGGGGTATTTGATTCCACAATTGAGGGAAATCCTGGGTGCTTTCTTTTCAAATGTGTTATGAACCGGGTAAGGGGCTTTTTGCTCTCCACCTCAAGGGTTATTTACTACTATTTCTATCATATAGTATGTACGCATCATTTATAAAACACACGAGAATGGCGATTTATTATACTTGTCCACCTTTGTCTGAAAATTTTTTGACTAGTTGAAACTGTTTTAGATTGAAGCCTCCCCGCCCTAAAGGACGGGGATTCCCACGAGTCCACTAAGCATTAGCTGGCGGGCATATCTTAGGGCTGTTTGTCGCGGTAAACCCCTTCCACGTGCGTAGAAAGGATTCCTCCTTCAAGGAGGGTTGATGCGATAAGTCATCGGATGTCAAGAACGTTACCATGATATTCACGGCGGAATTTAAGTCCCTATCCATCTTATGACCGCATTCGCAAGTAATAGTACGCTCGGACAATGAACGCTTTACTCTTTTCCCGCATTTCGCACAGGTCTGTG
>SHMU01000206.1 GCA_008080765.1 Promethearchaeota archaeon
CACAGACCTGTGCGAAATGCGGGAAAAGAGTAAAGCGTTCATTGTCCGAGCGTACTATTACTTGCGAATGCGGTCATAAGATGGATAGGGACTTAAATTCCGCCGTGAATATCATGGTAACGTTCTTGACATCCGATGACTTATCGCATCAACCCTCCTTGAAGGAGGAATCCTTTCTACGCACGTGGAAGGGGTTTACCGCGACAAACAGCCCTAAGATATGCCCGCCAGCTAATGCTTAGTGGACTCGTGGGAATCCCCGTCCTTTAGGGCGGGGAGGCTTCAATTATGCAATATGACTATTTTTTGTCATAAGTTTTACTAATGTTTCCCTTCATTTAAAGGCACAGAAGGATTTGTTATTGAATTTTTTAACAAAAGAAAGAGAAAGAGAAAATCCAGAATCGTAAAATAAGTTTGGGTCAATGGATTTGACCAAGAATCTTTAAACATAGGAATTAGGGGATATGTATTCACGATTCCAATGATTTTCTCTCTGTTAGAGTAACAAGATAGCTTATTATTTAAATCCTTCGTATTGATTTAATTAATCTTTTCATAGAGTACTACATCTAGATAGAGTTGAGAACTTTATCTTTTTGTGTCAATATAAAACGATTTCATCATATACTCATTTTTTATTTACTATTTTATGAATCTGAAGGTTTAAGGATGTAATCTTTGACTCAATTCTGACACAAATCGTATAAAATTGTAATCGAATATATAAATCATAGATCTTGACGTTCTTTTTTCATAATTGAATAGAAAAAAGGTCGTATGGAAGCTATTCGAAGCTTTAAAATAAATAACACGATGTATAATTATGAATTGGTTTTCACAACTTATTTAATTGTAAAACTCATTAAATCTTGAGCTAAAACAACGTCCGGAAATATCTTTTTTGCTTCATCCAGCAATTCTTGGGCTTCATCTTGATATCGGGCTGAGATATGAGTAAGGATTAACTTTTTTGCATTCATTTTTTGTGCATCTTGAGCGGCATCTTCTGCAGTAGAATGCAATTTTTCATGGGCGACATTAGATAAGGTTTTTGAAAAGGTAGATTCATGAATCAAGATATCGGAATTCATTCCTAATTCAATTAATGATTCACAAGGCTTTGTATCTCCAGAGTACGTGATTTTCCTTCCAGGTCGTTGTTCATCCACAATTCCTTCTTTAAGGGGATCAATCTCCTTACCTTTATAATTGATGGTGTGACCTTGTTGAAGGGTTTTCCAGAGGTTGCTCTCGGGAATTCCTAATTCACGGGCTTTTTCCGGGTGAAATCTTCCATATCGTGGTTTTTCTATGAATGCATATGCAAAACTATTTACAGAATGGTTTACCGGAGTATATTTGATTGAGTATCTTTTTTTTTCATATATTATCTGGTCTTGAATGGGAATTGTAGTACTAGGAAGGGGGGAATCTAGTCCGTCATATTGGAGGAGCGTCTGATTTTCCTGATCAATTTCATAAATGGTAAGTGGATATTCTGTTCTGAGTCCCAAGATCTTTTTATGGAGGTAAAGATATAAAAATAAATTTTTCGGACCGATAATAGTTAAGGAGGCGTCCCGCTCTACTAAAACAAATCGAAATAAAAGTCCAGGAAGTCCAATTACATGGTCAGCATGAAAATGAGACAAACAGATGATTAAAGGCTTATTTAATTTGATGCCCGCTTCAATGAATCGTCTTTGGGTGTCTTCTCCACAATCAAATAAAATTAAGTTATTTCGATATCGTAGTACGATTGCTGAAAGATTTCGTTCCCGTACCGGTGCTGCTGCAGAACTTCCTAAAATTGTTAATTCCATCGAAATAATTGAGCAGTTACTTAGTTTTTAAGGCGTAAATTTCTTCACGCTGTTGATTTGTCAATTTCTCCAGTTCTTTAATCATTCGTTTCAGCTCATTTACTCTAAGAGTATCCAGCTTAGAAACATCAGCTTCTTGAACAATTCTTTCTCGTTCATTTATCTTATCTTGAAGGTGTTTGATTTTTTCTGTTTTTGAAGCCAGTTCTTCCTTTAATTCTTCAATGTATCCTTCTTGATCTGTTTTGGTAGTTGCCTTTTCTTTCAATATTTTTAACTCTGCTTGTAAATCTTCAATCATCAACTTCCGTTTATTCAATTTCTCTTGTAATTCTTTGGTTAAATCAGAAATTAATGGAGAGGGGGCAGTTGCTTCTGCAGGTTTTGAAGGTGCTTTTGTTGAGCTTGCTTTTTGGAGTTCCTCAATTTTTTGGGAAAGCACTTGAACTTCATTGGTCTTACCCTCTAATTTTTGAATAAGCTCCGCATTTTGTTGTTCTAATTTTTCTATCATCTCCGTATCAACAGGGGTTGGTTCAGCAGTACTTGCAGTACCCGCTTTTTTATAGCTTTCAATTGTTTCTTGAAGGACTTTTACTTGTTGTCTGGTTCTATTTAACTTAAGCTGAAGCTCCTCAGTTAGACTTCTAGAAATCATATCAGGAGCTTCTTTTTTACTCAATTGTTGGATTTTATTTTCTAAATCTTGAATTTTTTGATCTTTTTCTTTTAGTTGTGCTTCGTATTTACTACTGGAGGCATATGCACCACCTTCTTGTTGAAGGCTATTAATTATCTGTTTTTGTTTATTAATTTTAGATTGGAGCTCTTTGACTAAGGTGTCCATAGATATTTGTTCTTTTTGCGTATCGCTCATCATTTGATTGGTTGTTTTATCTTGCTCTTTTTCCAATTCCTCGATTCTTTTTCGGTAGTTTAGAGTTTCTTTTCTGAGGAAGCCCATTTTATCCTTTAGTTCTCTGATCTTTTTTTCTCTATCAGTTAGTTCGATGGCGAGTTTTGTCTCCTGAACCTTTTCTGAGTCAAATGAACCCTTTGTTTCTGCCTCATCGATAAGTGCTTCTAATTTCATAATATTATCTTCGAGCATTTCTATTCGATCCAAATAGCTATTGATAGTCTCATCCTTTTCTTTCAACTTCTCTTTCAATTCTTTTAAATCATTCTCATAAGACTCTGACACGATTATTCACTTTTCTACTAGTTATAACTTAATTTAACCTTTCATAATATAAATAACTTTTTTTAAAAAAAATCGTAACTAAAAATGTTATAATTCATTAAATTTTTCTTGTTGAATTTTTTTGATGATGGGAAGAATTGTCAATGAGTTTAATCCAATATAAAATACCATAATTATACCACTTAGGAGAAAAGGCACATACAACGGAGGGAGAATTACATTTTCAAATAAGAAAAGGGAATTTACGATCATTCCTCCCGCAAAGCTTAGGAGTGTAGCCGAAATTAAAATAAAAAGCCCTTCAAAAAAGAGAATACGGCGTATATTTTTCAAGGGTGAGCCAAGAGCTCTCATAATACGGAAATCCTTGATTTTATCGGTCAAATCTCCTTTTTGAAAATTATACAGAGAAAGTAATGAAACAAGTGCCATCAAGCTAATTACGCTTAAGTTATAGAGTGTCAATTTATCAATAAAATCGCTATTTTCAGAGAAAATTGTTTCAAAATTAATACAAACAAATTGGTTGCCCAAATTCCGGATGATCGGAAGTATCTGGCTAATAGAATATTCCAGAGTATTGGGAATAGGCTTTAATAAGAGCAAATTGATGTTATCCGAGGGAATCTCCAGTAATGTTTGAAATTGTGATAAACCCATATATGAGGCAAATCCAGAATACAAAGTGTCAATAAAAATTCCAGATATAAAAAATTGTACCCCATAGTCTATAAACTGAAGTCTTTGGTTAAATGGCTCTTCAAAGAAAGTATTTGCTAAGCCATCACCAATGATCATTGTATAATTGGCATTCTCTGTAGTAAATGGATATCCCTCCAATTCATAAAACTGGGAAAGACTAAATAAATTTAATCCCATCACGGGAAAGTTTCCGAATCTATTTTCCCCAATAGTTCTTATTTCTGCATTTTCATCGCCAGCAATACCTTGAATCTCTTGTAGATTACAAAATGAAAGGAGTCTTCTATCAATTTGAAGTAATGATGGAATTGTTTCCAACTCTGAAATTTCGGAGTAATTAAATAAGTAGGACCCATCGGTTAGATCTATTTGATATTGGTGGATTAAGAGATTGGGATTTGAAAACATCGAATACATTCCTGCATAGGCAAATACTACATTCTTGTGTCCGATTACTAGTATATCCTCTCCTTGTGCTTTATTTATCCATGTTTTTGAGGTATTCCTAAGGACTAATGTACCTAAACCTACCGTAAAGATTATCATCGAAATTATTAAAAAAATGAGAAAATATTGTTTAAATTTCCCTTTTCTTCGCTTGATATTTAAGATTGAGAATTTAACATTCTTTCCAAGAAGAGAAAGCCATTTTGGGATGTATTTCAATTTTTCTACACAAAAATGATATGGTACATCCTTTGAAAAAGTTTGGATAATAGATTTTTTGCCAATTCGTTCAAGAAAAATAGCTGAGGTAAATAAAGAACTAAAACATCCTAATATAAAGAGAATACTAAGAAGAAGGGTATTAAATTCAAAGGTGATTGAAAAGTCTAAAAATGTCATAATGGAGGTAAAAATATAATAAAAAGAGAGGCCTAAAATCACTCCCAATAAAAATCCAATTAAAAATATGAAGAATACTTCGCTAAGATAAAATTTATATATTCTTCCGGGCAATGTGCCAAAAGCCTTCATAATTGAAATATCTTTCTTTTGACTAGATGTAAATGCATAAGAAATAATTGCAATAAATACAATAGAGATGAGGAATATTAATACTATTAATATAGAAGCTAAGTCAGAATACAATTCATGAATCGCTCCCAAAAAGAAATAGGGGTTCAAATAGTTTCGCTGAGTAGGTATAAAGATACTTAGATCATATGAAGTGGAAAAAAGAATCAAAAAAGTACTTACGGCAATAATTGCCCCTATTGTGAACATATAAGGTAAATTAACTCTTCTTTTCCTGTAAAAATCCTTAAGTACGAAATCAAAACTCACGAGACTTTCTCAACTCCCACCAACTATTGTTCCATCACCAAATGTAATCACGCGATCCGCTAATTCTATTAAAAGATCATCATGGGTGGCAATAATGATTGTTTTTTGTAACTCTTTTAATCGTGTAAAGAAGACTCGGATAAGATTTACGGTTTCTTGGTCTAGATTCGCAGTAGGCTCATCAGCTAAAATTAAAGGGGGATCATTGGAGATGGCACGAGCGATAGCTACTCTTTGTTGCTCTCCTGCGGACAACTGGATTGGAAGATGCTCTCTTCTTTCTTCAAGACCTACATCCCTCAAAAGAGCAACTGCTACCTTTCGCTGCCTCTCTAAAGGATGTCCACAGAGATCCATTGGAAACATAACATTTTCTTCGGCTGAAAGTGTACTAATCAAGTTATAATTCTGAAAAATGAAACCTGTATGGACCAATCGAAAAATTGCAAGAGATTTTTCGTCCATCTCAGAGATATTTAAACCAAATGACATAACCCTTCCCTTAGTTGGTTTATCTAATCCTCCAATAAGATTTAGAAGAGTGGTCTTTCCCGCACCAGAAGGACCCTTAAGGGCGACCAATTGCCCTTTATTTATTCTTAGGCTCACATTATCCACGGCTCTTACAATATATTCACCTATCTCGTAATCTTTAGTCACATCGGATAATTTGATGAGCACACCTCCTGTATTTTCTCCATCCTCCTCATTCTGCTTATTCTTAGGGGAGCATCCTAGTTTATCCTTATTCTTTTCCATTATCTTTTCAAAACGATTTAAGAAAAATAAAACTTACTCTAATACCAATATTTTTGAAGATTTCTAGAAAAAAATAAATTTAAAGATTATTAGACATTATGAATAGGTATACGTCCAATTTAAAACCCAAGAGTAATATAAAATATGTTAGATCATGATGCAAAAATTAAATTTTTGGAAGGGTGTTTAGAGAAAAACGCATTTACGGGGATAGGGAGGATTTTGAATTATTTGCTCAACAAAAAAATAAGGAAGGAGTAAATTGCAGGATTCTTGTTAATGAATATTATAGTCACGGCGGATATCCGTATCAAAATAACGATGCTGCCGAAAATGATCCGACTAATTATATCCAATTGAGTGTTGAGAGTGTGGAAGAAGCTATTAAAAATTTCACCATAGGATCGGCACGGAAGCCCCGTCCTTTAGAGCGGGGAGGAAGTGCCGTTAGATAGTATTAGGTGACAAGATTTAAATACGTGCGTTATCATTATCATTATCATTATAAGGTTGAGTTCTAATGAAGTTTTGTAAGACGGCACAGATACAGATCATCG
>SHMU01000207.1 GCA_008080765.1 Promethearchaeota archaeon
GATCTGGTAGGAAGGCGTCCGGGCGGGGTAGAAGCAGGTGCGTGAGTTCCTGTGGACCGGCCTGGAGTGAAGATCCTGGCGACAGTAAAAGCAAAGATGGGTTAGAATCCCATCCGCCGAAAGGGCAAGGGTTTCTTCGCAATGCGTCGTCAGCGAAGAGTTAGTCGATCCTAAGCGTATCCTTAACTGGCGTACGCGAAAGGGAAACAGGTTTATATTCCTGTACCACGGCACTACGAATGCGGTGACGCACGGCCTGATGCTGACAGTTTTGGGTAGGTGGAATAGGGCTGTCGAATATCTCCCTATTTAAATGCATAACGCTGGCGAATAGCGTAAAGCTTAGACCCAGCCGAACCCATGAATAACCATCCAAATGTGGACGGTTCCGCCGAGCCCAGGACTTAATAAAAAGGCACAGGCAAGAACTGCCGTGATCGTACCCAGAACCGACACAGGTGCCCCTAGGTGAGTAGCCTTAGGCGTGTTCGTGTAAAGGAGGCTAGGGAAATCGACAAAATAGAGCCGTAACTTTGGGATAAGGCTTGCTTGCGAACTTCCGCACGCATTCAGTGTGCGGGGGCTCTCAAGTCGCAGTGACTGGGGGGGGACGACTGATCTCGCCTCATATCGAGGCGTGAGTCGACTTTAATAAAAACATAGGTCTCTGATAGAGTGAAAACTTTTTTACAGAGGCTGATACCTGGCCAGTGCCAGTCAGATAAACACGGGTTACAACCCGAATAAGTCCTGGTAAACGCCGGGAGTAACTATAACTCTCTTAAGGTAGCCATATGCCTTGTCTGGTAAGTTCAGACGTGCATGAACGGTCCAACGTTCTCCCCATTGTCCCAGCCTTCTGACGATTGAAATCACACTCCGGCGAACGGTCCGGAGATACCTAGTGGGACGAGAAGACCCCGTGGAAGCTGTCTCCGTTTCGGAGCGGCTGCGGAAAGTTTTACTGCAACTTGTTGCTGTAGATTGGAATGGGATACAGAGTGTAGTCGGGAGCGGAGATGCCTTAATTTCGGTTAAGGCGGAGCGATCTTGGAATACCGGCTTTCTCATTCTGGTCTGCTAACGGCGTCATGAGGCGTCGGACACCAGCAGGCGGGCAGTTTGGCTGGGGCGGCTCACTCCAGAAACAATATCTGGAGTAACCAAAGGTCAGCTCAGGCGGGCCAGTTTGATGCACAGTTTGTATTGTATTTGCGTAATACAATCGCCATTTCGGGCATCAAGGCTAGGAATCCGCTGTAGAGTTTAAGAGCAAAAGCTGGCCTGACTGGATTCTGAGCACCAAGGAATCCTGAGGCTAACGCCGGGTCTAGCGATCCTTAACAATGTTCATGTGGCTTGTTGAGGTGATAGAAAAATTACCCCGGGGGTAAATGCGATTCATTTCGAGTTGCATCCCCATACAGAGTTGTCACGAGTGAGAGTTCCTATCGACCTCGTGGCTTGCTTCCTCGATGTCGGCTCTTCCTATCCTGGGAGCGCACCTATTTCATTGGGTTTTCACCGGTGAAAGTGTAGAACTTCCAAGGGTGGGGCTGTACGCCCATTAAAAGGGAACGTGAGCTGGGTTTAGACCGTCGTGAGACAGGTCGGATTCTATCTACTAGGTACGTGGGGAGACTGAGGGTAACGGAAAATCAGTACGAGAGGAACATTTTGCGGGCGCCTCTGGTGTACCGGTTGTCTGACAAGGCACTGCCGGGCAGCTACGCGCCAACGGATAAGTGCTGAAAGCATCTAAGCACGAAGCCGGTCCCGAAAAGAGTCTCCCACTCTCGTTTTATAGATGTAAAGCTTATTGTTGGGTATGTATTCTGACGAGTTGATATGAAACACCTGTGAGTTTCTCTATTGACTTGAGGTGCCGAGTATTGCGTGTTACGTGATGAGGCGTCCGTCATAGGATACATGCCGGAGGCGATGAGCGTTGCAGAGAGCGGGGTGCGGTGACGCATACCGTGGGAAGCGAGACGAGCGCACCCGTAAAAGACGGGGTTAGTGAGGCAGGGGTGTACGTGGAAAGCTTTCGGGCGATCCATTCAGCCCGTCTGCTCTCAATAGCGCGAGTGTGTGCTAATCGAAAGAGGACTTGACGATTCAGGCTTAGAGTCGTATAGATGAGTGCGGTAAGAGAAAGCGAAACTGAAAGTGAAAGCGAATTGAGCTTGAACGATTTGTACGATAAAAAATGAAAAGACAGGGAAGGCGATTGTTGGGGGGGAGTGTTCCTGAATTATTTTATTCTTTTTTCAATATTTTTTTATAACTATTTCCTTTTATATTATCACTTATTTCTGTCTTCATTAAAATTGAAAAAAATTAAATTGCAATTATAAACACTCTAATTTTAAGTCGACACATTAGAGCCGTAACTTTGGGATATAATATTAGCCAATCTAAAAATGTAAGTAAGTAGACCTTAAAAAACACAAAGAAAGCGATTGTTGGGATCAGTGCCCTTGAATTATCTTCTTGTTTTTTCATCCTTTTTCCATACCTCTTTACTTTTATCTTGTCATCTTATTTCTATTTTTATCAATTTAATAAGATTTAATTAATGGTGTAGATCTCATAATGTTAGGTCGACAAGTTAGAGCCATAACTTTGGATAAATAAGTAAAAAATCAAAAAACCCAAAAAGTTTATAAATATTTAAGAAAGAAATATAGGAAAAAGGATTAAAAATGGAAAGGAAACCTCATTTGAATATCCTATAATTACATAAAGTCATTTATCTATATTTTCTTTATCTCCCCATTTTTATGTTCCCTCATGCTCCTCGATTTTGCAATTTTTTCATATCTATATTTTTTGGAAAAATTCTATTTAAACTATTTAAATACTTTCGAGCCTGATCGAATTTTTTTAATCTCTCTTTACATCTTAAATTGCATTAATAAGTTGGCTTCACGATTAAGGTTAAGTGTGTATCAAATTCCGGAACATCAATTTGGTTCCTTAAAACGGGTATAGCGAATTTAGAAACTATTTGTTCAACCTGATTAGTATTATCATATTGGTTATCATAATGCTTATCATGATCTAAAAGATATTTTCGAGGGAGAGATCTGAGAAATAGCCATTCTTTCGTAGGACCAATAGATTCAATAATATCTTTAACTAATGAAGGTTTAAGTTTTTCAAAATCCACATAAATTCCTTTAATTTGAACTATTTTTTCTATTCATTTTTATTATTTTAAACTGAATTATATGATTATTTTGACTTTTTAATAATTCTTTATATTATAAAAAGATTATTCCATGAAGACAATTTATTTCTGAAATAAGATAATCTAAGTTGATGAAGAAATAATTTCAATTAGTAAATCACTAAGTTTAATTATTTTAACATTTAAATAGAGATTTTTTTTATTATTAGTATGATTTTCCTAATAGATGGTCATTTTGGTATATATGTGGTGTTGCTGAAGATGCCTATTTTCGAACCAGTTCCCAGAAGGGATATGAATTTGATTTAGCCTCCGTTTCTCTTGAATGGCTGGAACAGATTCAGCCTCTCATCGTTCCTTTAATCAATAAAGAAATCCCAATTAGACCCCATACAAACCGCCCTCATCATCGGTTAAGATTTTTTCATAAAGAATTAGTGAGTGAGATAAAATCAGTAAAGGATGATCCTAAGCAGAATCTACCCCTTACTCAAGACTTTCAGAAGCAGTGGATTGCGGGTTTTTTTGATGCTGAGGGAAGTGCGACAAAGAAAGACACAGAACAACCAATGCTTTCTATCTATTCAACAGATAAAGAAAAGATTCATCTCATACAAGAATTATTGGATGAATTGTCAATTCATAGTGGCATCTATTTACCAGATGACAGAACTGTATATCAATTATTTATCACGGGCGGGGCAAATATTCGGAGATTTTTCCAAACTATTCCAATTCGACATCCTTCTAAAATTAACAAAATTCGAGCATTTTTTGACAGTTAAAATAAAAAAACCAATGATTATTCTCTATTTTTAATATAAAATTTATTCCTTTTTATTACTCTTATAATTTAAATAAAAGATAGAGTGATTTATATTAGTAGTATCAATTATAGTTTCATAAAAGGAATAAAATTTCATTAAAAAACATTTTCTATATCAAATAAAGAGGAAATATTTTATGAGAGAATCGTTTTTTCTAATTCAACTTATTGACAAACATAAGAATAATACAATTCAGAGGCTTAGGAAAATTGAGAGTAATATTTTTTCTACTGGACAAAGTGTTTTAAAAAGTGATAAAGTGTATATTCAAGGAATCGAACCAACACCTTCCTTTAAAAGGGATAATGAATTTAATGCACCAATTGGCAGAACAAGTTCTGATACAAGCTCTATTTGGCTTGGTACCGCGTTTAAATTACAAGACACCTTTGAGGAGAATTTGGAATTTTATGTATATATTCATAGGTGGTTAAGTGATTCGCTCTATATGTTACGATTTCTTATTAATATAAATTTAAAAGCAATCCTATTTTTTTATTGCTCTGCAGCTTCAAGCCCACCAAATCCTTTTGAAATAACAATAGTTGATAAGATCGACACATTTTGTGATGGTCCTAGTTCCTATCATAAAAGCTATAATAACTACGACAAGGTATTTCCACTCTTGGAAAAATTAATGCAATTTCACCCTTCTAATAAAATGAAAGCTCTCATGTATAATTATTCCCAAGCCGCTAAAGGAGATTCGGTGGTAAGTAGCTATTTTTTTCACTTTGCAACATTAGAAGGGATTATTCACAATTGGTGCGAAGAGAACGGATATTCAGAATTATGGGGGGGTGCTATAGCTAATAAAGATGAGCAAAAGAATATACAGACAAAACTCCGAGAAAATTTTAACGAATTTCTCAGATCACAAGACTTTAAAGATGAGAAGTTAGAACAATTGAACTCATTTAAAACATCTCATTTCCCAAAGTTCTCAAATCGACCTATACGCCGGTCATTAAAAAATCAATTACGAAGTTATATCGCTAATAGATTATCCCAGGAATTACAACAAGAGAGTTCTATTAGAGATCTTCTCACGCATTTTTATCATATTTATTCGAACAGGAATGAAATTGGACATAGTCTGGAAAATTATTTGAATAATATACATTTTGAAAATGATTATAATACTCTACTCACCGTAATAAAAAAAATAATGGATTTCGAACTTGAAACATTTCTAAATGGTGAACAAGATTGGAAATTTGAAAGAAGAAACTATGAGTTACTTAAAGATTGCCAAAAAAAGGAGAAGGAGAGGGTTTTAAATAAATTTTCTTTTACTATTGATCATGGAACCCAAAGAGATACAAAAATGAGACATTTTAATATAATTCGTGATTTAGAATCGGTTTTATTTACTGGTAAATTCGAATTAATAGAGGAAAACGAGTTAGGCTTCTATATTAGGCATATACAGCATCTAAAGTTATTTACTTTAACTCATCTTTTTCAGAATAATGATTCTCTAGAAGATGATTCAAGAGTCTTAAATATTAAAAGAAATCCAGAATGCTTATTTTATACAAAGGTTGATGATTCTCATTATATTATTAAAACGTTTCCTCCTTCAAATTTTATAATGGAAGGTTCACCTTCTCCAGGTAAGGGCACCTCAATTATTGCAGATAAGGATGTATTAAGAATAATAAGATTAAAGAGTGCAGAACTCTCTGATTGTGCCGATAAGTTCCATTTCTTGGAGAATAAAACTGAAGGTCTATTTTAACTTCTAATTATTAATATATTTGTTAACCTAGCACCAATTACCATCTATTAAACATATTGCTCAAAAAGTATGAGAAAATTTCAAACATCCAACTATTTGGGATATGATGAGAATGCTAAAACTTAACTTGAATACTGCTCTATGTGTTAAGAATTATCTTATTTCGAAAGAATTTTGCGCTGAGATTCCAAGAATTCCCTATAATTATAAATATTTATGTAATAATATTTTCAATAATAATAATAAAATAATCTGAAAGTTAAAATGGAACTTAATGACCAAGAACTGAAAATGATATCTTGGTTGATTATACTTAGCAATTTTTCTTTCTCTTCTTTATTTTCACTCATAAATCATCTGAATTTTTTTCTTTTCTACAATAATTGATATAATCTAATTAACTACTTAAATATTAGATCTTATCGGATTTGGATTTCTAATATTAAAGTCGAATTGAATGAATTCAAGAAGCAAGAAAAGCGGTAAGGGTTTGTTCAAAAATAACTTTCCATTAGTTTTTTAAGAAGGTATTTCTTAAAGCTTTTGCAGTGGAAATTTCATC
>SHMU01000208.1 GCA_008080765.1 Promethearchaeota archaeon
CGATGATCTGTATCTGTGCCGTCTTACAAAACTTCATTAGAACTCAACCTTATAATGATAATGATAATGATAACGCAAGTATTTAAATCTTGTCACTTAATACTATCTAACGGCACTTCCTCCCCGCCCTAAAGGACGGGGCTTCCGTGCCGATCCTTTGTGAAGATGAAATTCGGTTTCAATAACCCCTAAAGTATGACTGGGATGTGTTGAATTCAACTTATTGAACTCAAATCCACTACAATGCATTTCGCAGATTATTAGTTAATAATCCTACGTGAAGCAAGATGTAAAATTTCCCATTTAACTTCGATATTACCATCAACTGGATAACTAAAATCTCTAATATGAGAAATTCCCTCATTTGTAAACTAATTAAAAAATTTTAAATTCACTTAGGTATATATGTATTATTATGCCATTTGCAGATGTAAATGAAATTCAATTATATTACGAAATCCATGGTGAGGGATACCCCTTATTCATGCTACATGGATATGGTGCGACGAGTAAAGTATGGATTGCTCAGATTGATGCTCTGTCAGAACATTTTAAGGTAATTACATATGATCAGCGAAGCTCCGGTAAATCTGAACATCCTAATGAGGATTATAAATTAGACACATTAGTTGAAGATTTAAAAGGATTAATGGAGTTCTTAAAGGTAGAGAAAACTCATCTTATGGGGCAGTCTATGGGGGGATGGGTCTCTCAAAATTTTGTTTTAAAATATCCCGACAAAGGAAATAAACTTGTCCTCATAGGAACTAACCATAAAGGGGCGGGCTTGCAGATTTTGAAAAATACCCTCATTGACCTGCATGAGCTCGCTAAAAATGATAAAGAGGAAGCCTTTTGGAAATACGCAAAATTGATGCATCATCGAAGCTACTTAAAAGCGATGCAAGAAAATCCAAGCAAAAGATTTTACGATTTATGGTCAGCTGAAGATCTTATCGAAGAATTTATTGGAAATAACATGGTTCCAGAAGATTATGAAAGATTTGAAAAAGCAGGTTCCATGCATGATGTCTTAGATCGCTTGTCTGAAATAACACAGTCAGCTATATTAATTGGTGGTGCCAATGATAAAATGTCGCCAAAATTAGTTTTAGATCAAATGCATGAGGCATTGCCTAATAGTCAGTTGGAAATTATTGATAGGGCGGGTCATCATGTTTTTATTGAGGTAGCACCAACAGTAAATCAATTAATAATTGATTTTCTTAAAGAATAGGTGGTTTCATATTTTGACCAAATACTTTTTTTTGAAAAAAATATTAAATTTTAATCATATGTAAGAGTTGAAACCGCTTTTTTTTCTTCTATTATTTTGAATGCATCATCAAGGGTTATTCTACAATGTACAAGGTCAAAAAGTAAACTTTTGAGTAATTCTTGTTCTTTCATTAAAAAGGAAATTTCATCCAATTCCTTCTCTAATCTTTCCTTTATTTCTTTATTTCTGCGAAGTTCGAAGAAATTGTGATACGTATGCTTATTCACTTTAATTCCTTTTCTTAGTGCCAATATCAAGGCGGATATTTCATGTTTTGAAAAATTAGTAAAGAATTTCTGAAATTTTACTTTTGAAGACTTTGATTCATTCACAATATTTACTATGAGGCTCTCTTTCTTGTAAAAAGTGTCATAAATAGTGTTTATAAGTTCTAAAGTGAGTGGTAATACACCTCTTCCTACTTTGAATAACAATTGTATTTCATTTTTATGATCTTCTTCATCTATCTTCTCTACACATTTTTTTATATTCGATATTAGGTTAGTTTTCGCAAAGAAGGTTTGAGAATAGAAAAAAGTTCCATCTAAGAACACTGCTAGACCTATAGTATCTCCCGGATCAATAGAGAAGAGTAACTGAGAATGAATTTCGGCTCCGCAGTTATAGATTTTTAAGATATCAAATACATATTTATCAAAATCCTCTTTGCTATCATCAAAAGGTAGTACAATATGTTCTTTTTTGAGATTTTTTATTTTTTGTACTTCTTCAGAGGTGGTAAGAATAAGAGAGGGGGGATTGGGTAAGGGATCATTAAAGGCGACGATTTTAAAGCGTATCTTTAATCGTTTGAGAGCACGATTTAACTCAAAGAAATATTTGTAATTTGAAGTAATTATAAATAACTGCGTTTTATTCGTTTTAGTTATATTTTTCAATTCATAATAAATAATTAAGCTTTAAATTAAAATTTTAAAAGAAGTGTTCAAACATAATTTTTCCAGCACCTCAACTAAACGAATATTTTGAGAAAACTTCCAGAATCAAGGGTTTAGTGGGCTGTTTTGGAGCCTTTGGAGTGGGAAAAACAACTTTCGCCTTTCAAACAATTATCAATTCTTTAACTAGAAATAAAAACTCTTTGTTTTTCTATACTAAACCTCAATTACCAATAGGAAAAATTCGAAATATTGTTGAGAGTTATTTTGATAGAATGGATAAAAATGCAATGAGAAATTTAAAAATATTTAAGATTAATGATTTTACTCAACTTCATACTATTAGTTTTCATCTAGAATTTATACTTTTGAACGCAATACAGTCAGAAAATAAACCAATTCATCTTATAGTTATTGATTCTCTTACTGATTTATATAAAATTAATTTGAACCCCAATAAAAAAGAAAAAAATGTAGAACTTAATTATAAATTGCATCAAATACTTGCAAATCTTCAATACCTCACTCATAAATATGATCTTGAGCTATTATTAATAAATGAGCGTAGTAAAGAAACAGTTAATGGAAAGGTTGTTGAGAACCAGAGCGGAGGGGCTGTAATGAACTATTGGATTTCTTATTTTATTAATATCAAGCGAACACCCATCTTAAATAGAAGAAAATTCATATTATGTAATTCGAACCATGATACCCTCTTAGAATTTCACCTCGAAATGACTCTACATGGATTCAAAGAAAAGTAAAAAAAAGTTTTCTTAGCTCTTTCCTTTTGGATTTCTGAAAAGAAAAGAAAAATCATCCAGGAGTATCATTATACATTAAGTAATCTGTTTTTCTTCATAATTTCTAGCGTAAATTTCGAAGAACTAATAACCTCTGCATTAAAAGGAGGATCCATAATAACTTCCGCAATTTCCTCGTGAAACAATCGTGCAATAATTTTACAATTACGATTTAGATCCCTGATACGTTTTGTGATTAGAATTGATTTTGCCGTATCTGGTAAGGTATTAATTACTAAATTTACTTGTCCAATAGGGATTTTGTTGAGTGTAATATATTCCTTCGGATCCCCTATTATAATATTCATTTCTCTCTCTTCAAGTAAATCTTCTACTAATTCTTCATTTTCCTCTATCAATGAATACCTAATCTTAGGAAATTTGCTCTTTAATTTTCGAATCAATCGAATATTAATATGATTCATTCCGATTAATAGAATATTTTGGGGCTTAATGCTTCTGATTTCATTAATAATTACATCAGACGCAAATTTCGAAGTGGATATCGTCGTAGCATCATATGTATTTGCAATAACCTCCGCAATGTCATCTTCAAACACCCGACAAACAAGCTGACATTTTTTATTATAGCGGCGTACATTAGCACAAGCCACCATTAATAATTCAAGATGATCTGACATAATAAACACTCCAGATGCATTTTTGACTCCTGCATCAAGAAGAGCTTTTAAAGATAATCCATCATCAACAATTACAGGTTCCTCCGCATCTATAATATCAGCAACGGCATTGGGATCTTTATCAATAACAATAAAATCTTTTTCACAAGAACGCAAATAATCCGCAAGTCTACGACCAATATTGTTATATCCTATTATTATGATATGATCATTTAAAATTGAAGCAAATTTCCTACATGCTTCGACAGGATTATATTTTCGAAAAAGATCAATCGTAATTAAACTGAAGATTGTTCCAAAAATAATAAATTCGCTAAAATTCGCATAAAACGTACCCCATAATGTATCACTATTCATAAAGAACAGCAGAATATGGATACTTTGTAAGTAATTAAAAGAAGTCTCGAATAAAAAATAGAAATAATTTCCTAAAAACCAAATAAAAACTATTAAGAAGGCACTTAAATTTTGTCTAAAGATTATATTAATTTTCGTAAGTAAAACTTTAATAGGCTTCTTATGCTTCATTTTACCTCTGTTCTAACAATATACAATTAATCTATAATAATAAAAATATTGAGAAAAAAAGGAGTTTTCCATTTATGAAAAATATCTCGCTCTGTAGAACTTGAGAGATCTTAGCATTCCCTATTGAGTATACACGAATAATCTCGTCCATTATGTTTTCCCCATTCAATGAAAGCTTTTGCGCGACATCCACCACATATTATTTTATAAATGCATTTGCCACATTTCTTATCAAATTTAAAATTTCTATATGTATTTAACACTTCAGATTCTTGCCATACCTCTTTAATATTATCTTCCTTAATATTACCTAAATATGTGGGATTTAAAGGGCAAGGATTTATATCTCCGTTTGTTTTAACATGTATTACATAAAATCCTGGCTCGCAACCCGTTATAAAAGGACTGAAAGGAGTCTGAGATCCCCACATACCAATATCTAATCTATTAGCAAAATTGAAAAACTTTAATGTATTTTTAGGAAATACAGCTTTAAATAAAGGTGTTGTTCTCACATTCATTCTCTGGACAAGTATTCGCGTGAAAATAGGATTTCTATAAGAGAGAGAAAGAGGATATCCGTTATCCATTATCCTCTTCCATAAATAGCACACAAAAATTCCAAATCTCTCTAATTCAATAGGTGATAGTGCAATATCAGCTACTTTTGACGCCTCTTCCGACGGTACAAAATCGATAAGCTCAAATTTCGATACTCCCAACATTAATGCTAACTGAAATAATTCTTCCACTTGATGAACGTTTAATCTGGTAACTGTAACATCTAAACTGACATACATACCCGCATTAATGCAATGTTTTATACCAGAAAGTGCTTTTTCGAACATTCCCTTTCCCCTAATCCTATCATGGGTCTCTTTAAGACCATCTACACTTATTTGAACATAATTTGTACCTACTCTCTTCAGTCGTGTTGCAATTTGTGGTGTGATCAAGGTTCCATTGGTTGCCAAGGCTATATCCATACCTTTTTCAGATGCATACTTTATAATCTCAAAAATATCCGATCTAAGCAGTGGTTCTCCACCAGAGATTCCTAAAACCATTGTGTTTGCTCGATATAATTGGTCAATACCTCTGCAGACCTCTTTATAAGACAACTCTTCTGCTACTGCCGCTTTATCAAGATAACAATGAGTACATTTCAGATTACATCGCTTTGTCATTGTCCAGAGCACTACGATAGGACATGCAGGAATTAGCGGGGCAGTTAATCCATACCGCCCAATGCCTTCCATATAATTCAAAACTAACCATTTTAAAGAGGGTTGGTTTTGTAGTATTGATCGAAATGCATCTTTAGGCATATTCAACACCTTCTCGATTAAATTAAGAACAATTCTTAATAAAATAGAATGTGGTTTTGCTTTTCTTTTGCATTTTATGCAATGTTCGGTCTGATTAATATATCTATCTAAGATAGTTTCAGCATAAATGCGATTACAAGCAGAACAGCGATTAATGAATTGATGAAATAACCTTTTTAATGGCAATTTTCTTATTAAAGTCCATACGAGCAATTGTCTTGTTAGGTATGAGCCCTCTTTCTTAATAAATCCATAATCCTCTATTCTTAATGATGGAACACATTGATCAAGCTCCATTTTTAAAGACTTTTCATCTATCTGTTCATAAATTTGTTTCATATATACCCCTAATTTAATTTTTAATAATTTAAATATTAAACAAAACTACAGAATTTATTTATTACAGAGACCATTTCTTATCATTTAACTAATTGCGAAAGAAGTCCCCTCCATGAATGGAGGGGATGAATTTCGCAGAGCATCTCCATGGTTTATGCTGTGGGTGAGACTTTCCGCATTATACATCACTAAAGTAACGGACCCCCTCCTTTTAAATATCTCGCATACTATACACTAGTAGAGAAAGAGACCCTCGCAAGGAGAAGAGAACGTGCAATTAACCCAAAAAATTCGGA
>SHMU01000209.1 GCA_008080765.1 Promethearchaeota archaeon
CACAGACCTGTGCGAAATGCGGGAAAAGAGTAAAGCGTTCATTGTCCGAGCGTACTATTACTTGCGAATGCGGTCATAAGATGGATAGGGACTTAAATTCCGCTGTGAATATCATGGTAAAGTTCTTGACATCCGATGACTTATCGCATCAACCCTCCTTGAAGGAGGAATCCTTTCTACGCACGTGGAAGGGGTTTACCGCGACAGACAGCCCTAAGATATGCCCGCCAGCTAATGCTTAGTGGACTCGTGGGAATCCCCGTCCTTTAGGGCGGGGAGGCTTCAACAAAGGTTCTACACCATGTGAAATCCTCCTTGAACCACACAATAAAGAGAAGGCAAATTATTTATTTTGCGGAAATCTTACTATGGAAGGAATTTATGAGCCATTATGGGAGTATGTTCCAGAAAACGATAGATACACGGAAGAGGATATGGATGTGACTGATTTACGCATTTTAGAAGATAGTGAGGAGGAATGTTATGAGATGGAGCATTCTGATTATGAAGGGTTGCTCAACCATGAGAATCCCCTTTTTCGTGAAGCAGTGGTGAAATTAAGTGGCTTTCCCGTTTCTCTCCAAAAAAAGGCGATTACCTATAAAGATTTTATTTCTTCACGTGTAAGATTGGCGGTTGTAGAGTTGGATGATTTAAATTATGACCTTTTACCTGAACTTATTGTTGACCCTTCCCCAATTGTACGAGGATATACTGCAGATATTTATCATTTTCTTTGCGATATAAGGAAAAAGATAAAAGAGGAAAAGCATCTTTATGTATTAGCCCCAGTAGAGGAGGTTGAGGAATATTTTCAAATAGTGATAAAAAAGTGTATGGAAAGCCGAGATCCTTATTTATTAAAGTTTGTGGAACGTAACTATTCATTACCCTATCAACTGAGAGAGAATGCCCGAACTCTATTAAAAGAAGTTTAGGGAGATGTAATAAATGTAATTTAAAATGGGTTCTTCTCTTATAGTCTATTTTTTAATTAATTCGGGGGTTTTTTTCCAATTTTTAGTGCTTTTTTCAGTTTGATGATGGAAATATATTAATTTATCTATAAAAACACATTATAAATTAAGTAAATCCTCCAATGATTCAATAATATAATCGGGCTTGCATTCCCACGTATTTATTTCCGTTGTATTTTCCCATGTATCTCTTTTAAGAAGGCATGCGTGGATATCTGCTCTTTTCGCTGCAATCACATCAACCTTAGAGTCCCCAATCATGATGGGGTTGGCATTATTTTTATAGAATCCACTTTTTTTTAAAATGTATTTTATTCCATCAGGTGAGGGTTTTGCGAGAGCTTGCTCTTTTCCATAACCTAATCCGAAGATAATATTAAAATATTGCTCAAGATCGTATTCTTTAACAACATAATTTACGATATATCTTGCTGTATTGGAAATAAGAGCTAAATGTTTACCCGATTGTTTTAATGTGCTAAGTACCTCTATTACATCGGAAAAAAGAGCCATATGCCTTTTTTCTATTAATACTTTTCTCTGCTCAAAATCAAGGGCATCAAATTTCTTCCAAAAGAATTCACCATTATCTATATCTACCCCCCATTGGTGGAGAAGATCCAAATACTGCTCTCCTGAACTCCAAAAGGTATTTCTTTCCTCTAAAGAGGGAATCTTTTTCTTTGTGAAGTTTTTAATAGTTTCTACTAAAATATTATCAAAATAGCGAGGAGCATTTGGAATATATAACAAACTATTGTCCAAATCGAACAGATAGGGATTAAATCTCATTTTGATTCTTTAGATTTTTATCACACATTATTTTTTAAAATTAACACGAACCAATCCTTCCACTTATTACATATTTACCTTTTTTAAAGGCTTAGAAGTACCCTATATGTCCCAAATTATTGCCCTCTTCATCAAGGGCATAGGCAATTCCCATTGACAATGCTTTTTCTTCTCCTTCTTTCTGTTCATTTTTACTTCCTTTTGAGGAAGGTTTCGCCACTTTCTTTAATGTCTCCAACTTGAATTGGAAAATACCGTTGCACTCGTGGCATTTTATCTTAATATGTTTGATATGTTTCTCCTCAGTATCAGATTCTTTCATCTCCAATGGTTCTAACTTATTGATATCTTTATTGTCACAATTTGGAAGAAAACATTGATCTAAGGAAATTTTTTCCATCCCTCTTCGAGCCAGCGCGACGAATACATATCCGGGAACCTCCCGCCATAACTTATTATTACTACTCATAGATATCTCATATTATATTGTGATTGTAATTTTATTGTAATTTACTATTCTAAATTGGGTATATTTCAAAAAGAAAAACTAAATTAATTACTTCGCATTATAAAAAATAATATATCCCTACTAATATAAGGTATTGCCTATGAGTAATAATGATATTTCAAAAAATACAATTGAACAAATTGCCGATTTAGCATTATTAGAATTAACTGAAGAAGAAAAGGAACGCTTTTCTCAAGAATTAAACAGCATTCTTGGATATTTTAAAAAATTAAAGGATCTTGATACCACTAAAGTAGAGCCAACCCGCCATCCCATTGAGGAATTAAAAAATGTATTTAGAGAAGATGAACCTTGGGAAGGTCTTAGCCAAGAAGAAGCATTGAAAAATGCAAATAGTACAAAAGAGGGTTATATAAAAGCTCCGCGTATTTTAGATGATTAATACACGGAATTATTCACGGAATTATTTATGGAATTATTCAGTATTTTCCCGCATTAATTTACAAGATTATTCCTCTAGCTTATTTGTAAGTTCTCGAATCGCGCCAGCCATATCCGTCAATACTTTTTTACGTTGAGCTGGATTTAAGCTGTAAAACTCTTTCTCAAAATCAGCTTCCAAGCCTTCAGAAACCGCAAGACTCATATATTTATCGATGATTAGTTTTTCTACATATACGTTGTACTTTTCGATTGCATCGCTTAATAGAGAATTATTCTTAATTTCGTCCCATAACTCCAAGGTTTCTAAAGAGCGAATGCCGATATCAAATCGGAACCAACTGATAGGAAATAATCTCTCCCTTTCAATACCCGTTTCGATAATCATAATCCCATTTTTATCAATATAAAATTCGGGCACTTCATCCTCTTGAAACACAATTCTATCGTTCATAATAAAAAAATTGGCCGATTTATTCGACGAGACTATGAGTCCCGTTGCAAATCCCTTCGCAAATCGTAATCTATCGGCAATATCCTCCAAACTGGAACCACTCATCTTGATATTTTGCTTATTAGTTCCTTGAAGGGTGATATGGATGAATTTCGTAGCAGCTTCCTCCTTCATCAATTTAGGAAACCGTTCTCTGTCGCGAATCTCCTTATGAGCATCCATTAATTTATTAATCAAACCACTTTCCAATTTTAAACCCGGAATTACCGTATTTTGATTCATAAACGCATCTACTTCAAAGTCTCCGATTCCATAAAATAATTTGCGTTCCGCCATAATCTTTTCCAAGCTCTTAACAATTGCAGTAATTAAGGCTTTGGGATCATCTCTAATTGATTCATATTGTTGCGTGGTAAAGGTATCTATCTGGTCATCCAATCCAATCACGTCATTGTAAAACTCCCCCCAACTCATCTCCGTATAAATCGTTCCTTCATTATAGAAATTATGATTCTCGTCTATACTAAGAATGAGTTTGGACCCACCTAACTCTACTCCCCTACTTGAACCAGATGCCAAAAGAGCAGGAGGAGGATTATAGAATTTTAAGTATAATGAGTTACTCATATTCTTTCATAAGTATTTCTGCATATCAATCTATTTAATAAATAATAGTAATTGGATTATATATATGTATATTATAAGGACAATATACATTCATATTCGGTAAGAAATCCCAAGTAAAGTTCTACTGCTTGATTTCACATATTTTGAAGAAAAACCCTTTTAAAGATATGGAATAAACTTTAAGTAGGGAAAAAAAGGAAAGAAAATAAATTTAAGAAGATAGTATGTAAAAGTTTATTTAAATGTCCCTCTAAATTGAGAATAGTCATAGAGAATCTTTAAACACTTTGTCGGAGCATCCCACATATCAAACACGGGTATCTCATGAGAGATAAATTTTTGATACCACTCAAATCGATAAGGCATGGGACCCACGTAAAAAACCGGTAAAGAATATTTTTTCATGAGTCTTTTCATTGGTTTAAACACCGCTCGCTCTATCATATCACCAATTTGTCTCATCTCATCATCAATCTCCATTCCTGATTCCTCCATGGTTTTTAATACATCATCAAAATCAAATACTCCATACACGATGATGGCATCCACCTCTCCGGATTCCATAAGGATTTTAGGGAATGTTTTAAAGAGATTTATGAAATTAGTATCAAATGTCACGTCAATTGGATTCAGTGCAGAGGCAGTATAAGGAATTTTTTCTCTAATAGTAGATTGTAATTTTTCACTGAAGCGAGGTACTTTTAACCCTAATTGCTCTGTCGTTTTTGTCATCATGCTGCCGCTTCCTCCAGAATCTGTAATTATGCCAATTTTCTCTCCTTTCATGAATAATTTATTCTCTTGGGCAAATGATAGTGTTCGCAAATAGTAAAGAAAGTCTTTGATCGAAGTGGTTGAGATAATTCTTGTCTCCTTAAATGCAGCATCATATATCTTCTGATTACCACCCATCGCCCCCGTATGGCTCTTTATAGAGCGTTCTGCAGCTTCCGTACCACCCGCATAGATCGCAACAATTGGCTTTTCTGGAGTAATTCTCTTTGCTAATTCTATGAATTCCCGACCTCGCTTGATCTCTTCTAAATAAAGTCCAATTACTTGAGTCTGCGGATCTCGCCTGAAATACTCTAAATAGTCCAAAATATCAATATTCAATTCATTACCAATCGAAAGCGACTTACCAACTTTTACCCCCCAATCTTGGCAATGCCAAAAAATATGACAGGCAATAGTACCAGATTGCGATGCAATTGAGATGTTCCCTCTCTCAGGAATCTCATAGATCCACATGGTATTAATATAGGTGTCTTGTACTTCCGGATCATACCATCCATTATAAATCCCCAAACAGTTGGGACCCACAAACCTCATATCATAGGTGTCTGCAATCTGAGTAACTTTCTGCGACAACTCCACCCCATCTTCTCCAATCTCCCGAAATCCTCCGGAGGTAATAATTAATCGTTTAATTCCTTTCTCTCCGCATTCTCTCATCACTTCGGGAATTACCATTGGTGGAAGAATAAGAAATGCCAAATCGGGAGTTTCGGGAAGATCTAATACGCTTTTATAGGCTTTATATCCTTGAACCTCCGATAATCGAGGATGAACGGGATAGATCCGTCCTTTAAATCCTCCCGCAATAATATTACGCAGTTGCATCGAACCCATCGTGGTAAGAAGATTATTATTGGCACCAAATACGGTAATCGAATCGGGATTGAAGATTTTGTACAGAAAATGATCTTTAGGAAGATTATTTTTATCTTTGTTATTCACTTTTCTGACCTAATGAAGTTCCATAATTAATATATTTTGTTATTAATAAAGTCAATTAGATATATCTTTGCCCACATTTTAATGTTAAGATTCCTTTAGAGAAGGTTTTTACATGAAAGAAAAATACTAACATTTAATAGAGAATAACGATATCTTTTTGATTATAGAAATGTACCACATTAGTTTTTAACTAATTGCGAAAGAAGTCCCCTCCATTCATGGAGGGGATGAATTTCGCAGAGCATCTCCATGGTTTATGCTGTGGGTGAGATCTTCCGCATTATACATCACTAAAGTAACGGACCCCCTCCTTTTAAATACCTCGCATACTATACACTAGTATAGAAAGAGACCCTCGCAAGGAGAAGAGAACGTGCAATTAACCCAAAAAATTCGCATTTATCCCACAGAAGATCAATTAGAACTCCTGTGGGATTTATCGGAGAAATGCCGCTTGATTTATAACTTTGCACTTTCGGATCGCCTCA
>SHMU01000210.1 GCA_008080765.1 Promethearchaeota archaeon
TTACCGCGATAAACAGCCCTAAGATATGCCCGCCAGCTAATGCTTAGTGGACTCGTGGGAATCCCCGTCCTTTAGGGTGGGGAGGCTTCAATCTAATATCATCATATGGGCTTTTGAGAAAATATAAAATAATTTGTATAAAAATCTTAAGAAATAAAAAAATATCAATAGTAAATCATTTACTATTAAAAGTGGAAATTATGGCACAGCTTTCAAAAAAACCACCAAAAATAAATATTAAATTGTCAAAATATTTAGAGACAAATATTGCTCGTTATACTCCTAATCGCGGTGAACTCATAAATCTGATTAATACTATTGCTGAGGCAACAATTCCTATTAGGGGGCTCTTAGAAAGAGGGATAACCTCCCATGAGCTTAATTATCGATTAGATATTTCGGATGCTCAAGAGATGTCTATCAATATCTATGACGAGGAGCAAATCCATGAGGATGTTCTTACACATTCTATTATATTAAAGGCTCTCCAAGATGGCGGTGCTGACTTTGCATTTGTGGCATCGGAGGAGGCAGAACCCGTTCTTGGAAACGGAAACTTCGGAGTGACTATCGATCCTGTAGATGGTAGCTCTAATGTTGCGGTAAATAGAACAGTGGGAACCATCGTGGGAATCTTCAATAAAGATGGTAGGATTATTTGTAGTTTTTACGTGTTATATGGTATTTTTACAAATCTTGTGATTGCCATTAATGGAAAGGTTGCGGAATTTATTTTGGATACCACTCCTTATTCGATGAGTTTTTACCATTTTATCTTTTTAGAAGAATTAACGCTCCCTAATCCTATTGAAGGGGGGATAAGATGTTTAGGGGGGAATGCGAATAAGTGGTCGGAAGAATGTAGAAAATATGAGGAATTATTATTACAAAAGAAATTTAAAGACAGATATTCGGGGTCATTTGTAGGAGACTTTCATGCAGTATTAAAATATGGCGGTGTCTATGCTTATTTTCTTTCTCCTAAACCTAAAATACGTCTTTATTATGAATGGCTTCCATTAGCATTTATTTCAAAAACATTAGGAGGGGAATTTCTTATTATTGGTGATGAAGAGGATCCACAAGGTGTTAAAAAAATAGAGGCTGTGTCCTCTCTAACCGTGGATAAAGTAAATAGGATCCATATGGCAACATGCGGGGGTTTAATTGGAAGTAAACGTGCTGTAGATTTATATCTTACCCTTTGTTAAGGATATTTTTAAATTATATTATGTAGGCATTTAAATAAGAGAGATATGCAAAGCTTAGCATATATACTATGAAGTTTGTGTATGTAATTAATGATTGAATATGAACAATTCTAATATTACTTCAAACGCAGAAGCTAACATTATGCCACGAGAAAAAAAGCTTAAAAAGTTAAAAGAAGGAAATACCGAATTTTATATACATATCGAGGATAAAGATGTTATCCCTTCCAAGGCGATGAATGTGTTTTATAATGAAAAAATGGAGCTAAATCGTGATATTTCTATTCTTGCCGTGAAATCCTATTCCAACATATATAATAAGTCTGAATTAACGCTTGTAGATGCCATGGCGGGGTCCGGAATTGGTTCAATTAGACTTCTAAATGAGACTTCTTCTATAACAACCGTCTATATAAATGATATAAATCCATCTGCTCAAGAATTAATAAAACTGAATATGACCCTAAATAATCGACCCCAAAGTAAAGTACATTCTTTTATTACTACAAAGGATGCAAATCTGCTTTTTAATGAAATTGTCCAGAGAAGCTTCAACGATGAAGAAGCATCCCATAAAAAACCAGAAATTATTTCCATCGATCCTTTTGGAACTCCTGTCCCCTATATCGATAGCGCTTTCAAATGTATTACTTTAAATCAAGGTCTTTTGTGCATAACTGCGACTGATACTCCCGTGCTTTTTGGAGTAAGGCCTAAAGCATGTTTAAGAAAATATATGGCAAAACCGCTTCATAATGAATTTTGTAAGGAGATTGGCGCACGTATCTTACTATATACAATTTCAAGAATTGCAAATATTAATAAAGCGGGGTTTTTACCGTTATTAACTTTTTACTCTAATCACTTCGTTCGGATATTCCTTCTTACCTATAAATCGAAAAGAAAGATCTTTCAAGCAATGGAAAATTATGGATATTGTGTTTATTGTAAGCATTGCGGACACCGCTTTAAAACTCCCCTCAACATAATTAATTCAATAGGTATATGTAGCTTATGCGGAGAAGACAAATTAGATTACGCCGGCCCTCTCTGGATTGGAGAATTACATGAGCGAACATTCCTTGAAAAAATTTCCATAACTATTGGAAATTCAGAATCTCTTATTAAACATCGGAATAGAATTAGCAATCTCCTCCAATTTTGTTTAGATGAGCTACATATGCCAATTGGATACTTCAATATCCATAGATTATGTAGAGAAACAAATACTAAAGCAATCCCAAAAATGGAGACTTTAATTGACCACATAGAAAGTAAAGGGCATACTGCTTCAAGAACACATTTTGACTTTACCTCAATTAAAACAACTATGGACATTATATCCTTGAAGCAACTATTAAAAAAATTGGGTTCTAATTGAATTATTGTACATTTATTAAAAACCAAAAAAACTAAAAATCTAAATTATAAAGGGATGTAAATGACAGACAATAAATTTTCCAAGCATAAACAAGATCCACATTATATTAAGGCTAAAAAGGCAGGATATCGTGCCAGATCTGCATATAAGCTATTAGATATAGATAAAAAATATAATATCTTCAAAAGGGCGTTTTATATTTTAGATCTTGGGAGTGCTCCCGGTTCTTGGCTTCAAGTTGCCTATGAGAGAGCACAAAAAAATATCATTAAATATAAGGATAAGTTTTATCACAGAGATCATGTAAGAATAATGGGCGTTGATACCAAACATATTACTCCATTGGAAGATGTAAAAACCATTAAGATGGACTTTACAGATGCCTCTTTTAAAGAAGAACTTCTATTGTTTTTTCACGAAGAAAAAATAGATCTTATTCTATCTGATGCTTCAATCAAGAAATCAGGGCATCATTTTAGTGACCATCTCCGTCAAATTACATTATGCTATCAAGTTCTTGAGATTGCAAAAGAATTTCTAAGGACTAAAGGGAGTTTGGTTTTAAAAATTTTTCAAGGTACCGATATGAATCGTTTGAAAAAAGATTTACAGAAATATTTCAATTTCGTGAAAGCTTATAAGCCAAAAGCCTCAAAAAAGAAGAGTAATGAAATCTTTTTAATATGTCTTCGTAAATACGACAATAAAGAGATTTAACAATGCAAAAACATTATACGCAAGAAAGAAATAAGTTCATTTCATTTAAACTTCAAAATCTGCTTCATATTCATCTCCTGCGAGAGATGATGTTATCCATTCAGTTAACCACGGGCAATGATGAGGATTATATATATCGGGATTATCATCACTACATTGTTCTGTAAAAGGGCAAATAAAACAAGGTTGCTTCCCAAGTACTTCCCAGACCCAGTTCGGGTTACTCTCATCAATCTGAACCTCTTCAACTTCCATCTCATCCTCAAAATCCTCTATGGCAAATATATGTTTACTCCAACTAGCATTTATTAGTTCTCTTCTCACTTTGATCCTTCCACGCAATGCTAACAAGTCAATCATTTCATCTAACTTATTTCTTTCAATAGCGACTAATTTTCTTAAATCCTCAAATAAGATATCCTCATTTCTATCAATAATTTCCAGAATCTGCTTCTCGTCTTTATTTAAGGTACGCGTAAGCTCCTTCTTCCGCTCCTCTACTCGTTCTTGTCTCCGTTCCTTTTGAGTAGATTCATCCTCTACACTTTCCATTCGTTCTTTAACTTTGCATTTATGTCTACTGAGATATACAAATTCACGACCGCAGTACGGACAGGTTTCCTTAGCTTTCTTTGCCATTTTTCTTTACAAATCGTAATTATAGTTGAAATTTTATTGTTTGAAATTTAAATGATATAGTATAATATTAAATAGTATCATAATAATTTTTGTATTGTATTTATTGTTATATGCTCCATAACAAATAATCCTATTAAAAAAAATTCACGATATAATATAATGAAATTACCCAAAAATTTCCCAATTGATGAAACCAAGCTGGTTAGTTTAGATACCTTATTAAAGAAGAAAAGTATACCCCTTATACCTCTCTCTTCCGGAGCGGATAGTTTTAATAATATTTTGGGAGGAGGCTTCAAAAAAGGATGTGTATATGTCTTTTTTGGCGAAAATAGAACCGGTAAAACCCAATTGTGTCATCAAATGTGCATTCAAGCATTTAAACATCACCAGCTCACAACCTCTCATGAAAAGAAAAATTCTAACGAGATTACACTTTATTATGACACGGAAAATACATTTCGCTCTGAACGAATAGAAGAATTAGCGGGATTAAATAATTTACATTATCGAAATGTATTAAATAGTATATTAGTATCAAAAATCATGAGCAATGATACTTTGCTAATGGCAATCAATCTTGCAAAACAAAAAATAACATCACACCCTATAAAACTTTTAATCGTCGATAGTATTAACAATTATTATCGGTCTGAAAAAGGAGACCCCTCACTTTCTTTTTCTCACACTAAAAATATCTTTCTCCGCATCTTAGAAGAAATCCTTGAACTGACCGTTAAACATGATCTAATATCATTACTGACAGCTCAAATCACACCCAACTTCATTAAAAATGAAACTATAAAAGAGCTCCCTGTTGGTCTGCATTATTTAGATCATTATTTTTCTGAATTTTTTTATTTAAGCCATAAAAAAGACAACGGGAACAAAAATCTCTGCTATATCCATTTAGTCAATTCGCACCAGAATCTTGAAAAAAAACTCCTTTATGAAGTTACTTCCCATGGGATAGTGGATTATAAATTTTAATCTTATATATAACCTGTGGTTATATATTCACGAAATTACCTCATAAAACGTTTCTAAGTTGTAATAGATAAATTGTTCCGAACTGGTTTTTGAATTAACAAAAAAAAGCTGATTGGGGATAATTTTAATAAGATCCTCGATTAATTTAACTGCAATCTTGAGCTTTTTCTTTTTAATGGGACTCGCGGTATAATTCTCTTGGTTGTGGGGCTTCGAGTATTTTCCCACCACCTCGTTAAAATCCATTCCAATGAGAAATAATCTCTGAGACGGGTCAATGAGATGTGAAATAAAATAGAGTATTCTATCTCCATCCGTAAACCCCCCGGGATTATAGACGGAATTCTTGGGTCTTACTTGAGTGGTGGCAATAATATTCTGTTTTTTAATAATTTGTTGTTTAAAATAATATAGCTTCTCTCTATTGTCTCCATGGGCATGGATGATGACAAAATCAGCATAATTAAATTCTTTTTTTGAGATACCATCTAAATCGCTGAAAATACCCAAAAGCGGTATACGCTCTTTTCTGGCTAATACTGAAGCACCATCCGCTGCCAAAACATTGAAATGGTTAAAAAAGGCTCTTCCCTTAATATCAATGATGGTTTGTAATGAGGCTTCTAGACTGGGGCCACATCCTAAAATCAAAATATTTTCTTTTTGATGTACTTTTTCATGAAATATCCTTAGAACTCTTTCACTATTCCACGCAGAACCCTTTTCTTCTAATATATCTATCAATTTATCCCGAGCGTTTACATCCTCTTCATATTCATAGTTAAACTGTTCAATAATTTTCCTATACCACGGTTTAAATTTTTTATAAAAATTCAGTTTTTCTCTAATTGGTTCAATGTCCAAATTTTATCTACCCTTCCATTTTGGATCTAGAGGTTATCAATAATGTTAAAAATGTTAAAAAATGGTAACTGTTTTTAATAAAATTTGTTCATGCGAAGGTTGGAACATGTCCCTTATTCGCA
>SHMU01000211.1 GCA_008080765.1 Promethearchaeota archaeon
GAAATCACTGAGCACGCGCCTTCTCCTCTTTTTTGTAGCGGCATTTCTATGGAATTGCTGGCAAGCGTTTTTAATTTGGGTGCGCTCCCTGAAGAGTTTTGTGAAAAACCTTCCCAGAGCCTTGCGAGTAACATTATCCGTGACGTAGACTAAAATTATTCTCAAAAAAGCGTGGCATATATGACCATATGCAAAAAATAGCAAGGAGGTGAGAGAAAAAAAAATACGATCTACTGTTCATGGTGGAATAGTTCAAGAGTGCATGATTTATATTAGCTAAAAAGGAATTTCTTGAGTCACTAAGTTATTATTTTTCATATTTTTTTAAATCCATTCTTTTGCTCGAAAAGGGCAACAAAACCCTTTTCTTTTTAAAAAGACCCCGACATAATTATATTTTTGATCCCTTCTATTGCCCCTATTCCCTCTAAAATTACAAGATTCGCCTTCGTTTTTTTCCCGCCGTGATCCCCTACTGGCAAGTGAATAAATCTTTAGCGGAGAAAGTAATAAGTCAATCTAACCTAGAAGCTTAAATGGTTGTGATCCCTATATTACTATAATGGTACATCTAGCTAAGAAAAAGAAAAAAGGAAAACTAAATTCTTACATTTCTAATTTCTTCGTGCTCCTCTTTTTCTTGTCAGGATTTACTTCTTCTAACTCCTTAATTAACCGAACTACCTTATCATCCGTTAAAGCTTCGCTGAATTTTACCAGCATTTCATAATTTCTAATAAATAATCCTGTTTTCTTCATCGGATTTCCGTCCGCTTTAAGAGGATTAATTTCTAAATTTAACATCGCAGGTCTTGTTTTAGTACCGGGGATTTTAACAATAAACACCCCAGAAACGGGAGTTTCCATTTTTGCCCAATTTTCAGCATTATCCAGATGTTCTTTTAATTGTGCTTGAATATCTGCCATTTTTAAAATCTCTTTGCGTATTTTAATTTTAATTATTTATATAGATTGGTTGTGTAACATAATAGATGTAACAACATATAAATTAATTTGTTATCAGTTGTGATCGGAGAGAATCGGGCTCTAAATAAATCATTTGCTTTCCTAATCCCTTTATAACCCTCTTAAGCATCCCTCCCACTATTTATAGCCCTTTAAAACCGTCTTGGGCGATCTGTCGGACTTCTTGGGGCTCTCTTCCACAGAATATTTATATATATATCTCCACAATATATTAGTATACTACTAAAAATTATTGAAAGTGAATTAGAATGAAATTAATCTCCGTGAATCTACCAGAATCATATTTAGAAGTCTTAGAGCTATTAGTGTCAGAGGGAAAATTTCCAAATCGCTCAGAAGCTATCCGAATGGGTATAAGAGACCTCATTAAGACTGAATATCTTATCGAAGAAAAAATTAAGAAAAAATACGAAGAAAAGATTGAGCAGAATTTGGAAACCCAGAAAAAAGTCGAAGAACAACTAATAAGCTAATTATTTTTTTCATATTTTTATATTTGCTTTTCCTTTCGCTTTTGCTTTTCCTTTTGCTATTTAGATAGCATGGTATTGTATTTAATTCTTAATTCCTACTTATCAGTTAATATTTATAATTCTAACTCGCCGATGTTTTTATTTAAAAAATCATCACATACCTGTCCGCCTTTCTTGGTAAGAATCCAACCCTCATCTTTTTGTTCAACCAACCCTAATTTTTCGATATTGTCGAGAATCTCTTTCGCTTTCTCTTCGGATTGTTTGATATTAAAATCCGTTTTTAAACAAAACAGAATATCATTCATTGAAACGGGCTTTCCCAATTCATCTTCCATTACTCCAATAGCTCCTACAATCTCCTCTTCATCATGCATCTCTTCTTCTATTTCTTCGGATACCTCTTCCAATAACCAAGGGTTCTCCTCGAGCATCTGCTTGATCTTTTTTTGATCTCCGCTTTTGAACACCTTATCAAACTCTTCACGTATCTTCTTTTTCTTTACCATCCTCTCTTTTCTTCCTCCCGTTTATGTAATAATTCATTAAATACTAGAATTCGATTTTTATTTAATAACTTTAAGTTTATCTATATCGGTTTTAAGATCTAATAGTTTGTACCTTTTTAAATGTCTATCCTAATATTTCATAATAGTATCGAAAGCCGGAGAAATACCACCTTTTCAATTATTTAATTGCTCTTTATATTGCCTGTATAAAAATATAAAAAAAGAGAAAAAAATTTGAATTAGTAAATTGTTAAAAAGGGGTCACCCAGAACAACCACACCCGATACCACATTTCTCTTATTGTATAAATCAATCTCACTGTTATAAAACCACAATCTGTAGGCCTCTCCAATAACTTTTCCATCCCTTAACGCATTATAAAAGGGTTTATATAAATCTAATCCCCCTTCTCGTGTAGATCCGATTACCGTTAAAGTATTACTTGAAAAAAGATATTGCGTCCCAAGATTATTTGGATATGTATAATTGCACGCATCACAACAATAAAGGTTATAAAACAATGCTTCTGTATGATTATTAAATACATCATCATTAAACACATTTTCCCATAACCCAGATACATTGAAAAAATGTGCTGTAGAATTTGAATGGGCAAGAAGATGAATCCATTCATAACTACTGGTGTATTCGTTCAAATAATCTGCTCTGCAAGTGGTCAGTTTATCATTCACATACGTTAGGTTTGAATAAGCCGTGAAATCTGTGTTCCATCCCGGAAGATCCGCCCATTGATCATCAATATATAATAAAGCAGAATGTGGACGATTTAATGTGCCATTTCTATATGCCCGGTTCTTTTGAAAATAGCTCTGGAATGCGCTTCTATTATTCATATTATTTAAAGAGTTCGGATTGATGCGTGCAATAAAGATCTCGGGAAAGTTATCACCTAAAAATTCCATCCCATATTCATAATACCCATCAAAATTTACATCATGCCAATGTCCATTTAAGTCCATAAGATAAAGATCTATTGGATAATTTGGAGGACCTAATTGACTGGTATCGCGGGCATACGCAAAGGGCATATCTCCTACCAATACCGCACCAAATAATTGCATTCTAATATCTGTATAATTAAAATAGTAGTAAGTCATATTTAATTTGAGATTTGTAACGTTTGAATCTGCCCATTTTACTATATCTACAATATATCCTTGCTCTTCAAGGTCTTGCTCATATTCTGTAATATCCGACGATATTTCCGAATACATAGAAGAATTTACATAAATTCGCACATAAGAAGGTGACGCTGAAGGAGTCAAAAAAAAAAAAGGTAACGGCGAAGGGGGTTCTGAATCAGCTCTAAAAAACAAAAAATAAGCGATAGCCCCTGAGACTCCCGCAATTCCAAACAACAGTATCAATATTAAAGCTAAGGCTTTTTTATTCATATATTAGACTCACCATTGATCGCAAAAGAGATAAAATTTCTCATCCATCACAATCAGAAATTTAACCTGTTACTTTAAATACATCACTTTTAATCCATTTAAATCTTCGCTATATGTATCTCTATATTAAGATTGAAAATTAGTAAAATCTTTAGAAAGAGATAAACTTCCCCCTTTTTAACTCTTAGAAAATAAGATTTTAAAAAATAAGCAATATAAAATAAAATGTGATTTACTATAATTTTCAATTCTAATTATTATAAGTTTCAATTCTAGTTATTGCTCGGAACTCTTGATCCTCTCTCCGCTCTCTCTATTCTCTTACTACTTCTTTTTCTCTTCCCCTATCATATAGGAAGCTTCGCAGTAAGAATCTCCCGCGGCAATTGTGCTGGTTATAGTAAGGTTAATTTTATCGCTAACTGCCGCGCGAAAATATTCGCAATCGATTTCCATTACTGCCTCACACAATTCCCTTGAAGTGTTTTCCAGTCCAAATGGACAAGCAGTCCCCCGAATTCGAAACTGATCCTCCGAAAGACTCACTATTTTGACCTCCGATGGATCATACGTTTGGGCAAATGCCTTCGCAACCGTTGTCAGTTTAGTATCTGGTAGTTTTTTCTTTATTTTGAGCCCGAGAGCACGTCCCTGCTTGCCGCAAATTTCTCTGATGAGTGGTAAGGCATCCTTTCCGAACTTCATATAAAAAGCTTTGATTAACATTCCTTGAGCTTCCACAGGATTGTTCGGCAATTCACTATCCTTTATCTCTGTCATACGATTCTATAGACTCCTATTTATTACAATCCTAAGTAAAGTAGATAGAGTATCATCACACTAAAAAATTATCTCCCTCAATCAATCATCATCACCAGAGAGAATAATATGGATTAGAATAAAAACGATGTAATAAAAAAAGTTTTAAACTCCAAAACTCCAAAACTCCAAAACTCCAAAACTACAGGATTTCAGAAATATAGAAATCAATAATAATGGGATTACAATAATAAAAAAAGAAAATGTTAATCTGTTCCACCAAGATACCGGGCAATCTCGTCTTTTTTGGCTACAGTAAATTGCTTGTCCTCGCTCTTTATATAGGCAAGACGAGTGTTTTCCTTGGTCGCCTCCTCTTCTGTCCCCGATTTTAAGGCATCAAGCGTTAAATGAACAAGATCATCAAACGAAAGACTTTCACTGTAATTATCTCGCAAATATTCTCGCGCTGTTGCTTCGCCATTTCCCATCGCATACGCTTTAAAAGAACGATATATGCCGCTTGGAGAGGCTGTATAGACTTGAGTACCTTGCGTATCAATTCCAATGAAAAATAAGGCGCAACCCCACGGTCGAATCCCTCCATATTGGGTATATTGCTGGATTACATCCGCTACATCCTTGACCAGCATGCTTAAAAGAACAGGCTCATCATAGGTCAATCGATAGGTCTGTGCTTGCACTCGGGTATAGCCAATTAACGCCCGTGAATCAGCATGAAGACCCGAAATTGCTACACCAATATGCTCATCAATCTGAAAGATCTTGTCAATCTCGTCCGCATCCATTAAAGGTGAGGCGATCTTGATTTGAGCGGCAAGACAGACGGCATCCTTTGATTTGACTGCAACGGCTAATGTACCACGCCGAACAGCCTCTAACGCATACTCAACTTGATACAAACGACCCTCCGGGCTAAACACCGTCAGCGCCCGGTCGTATTTAAGTTGACCTCCGCCACCAAACATAATTTAAGTACACTCAATAAATTTAATTGTTAACTATTGAGTTAAGTTTTGTGTGTAATTAATAGTTTTAGGTTTTAATTTAAAAATCACTTCCTCGTTAGAATAAAATGATTTCATTTGAATGTGTTAATACTTCTACTCTTTTAAGGCGTCCCTAAATTCTGGAGTAATTCCTGCTCCGAAATCAATTATTGATCTTACTAATCCATTAAAAATTGCTTTAGATAACTCCTCTCCAGTTCCAAAATGTTTCAGAGACTCTCATTTTTATTCATCAGTCAATCGTCTCAATAGATCCAAATACGTTTCATTTGTAAATTTTAATTGTATTAATTTATTGTACACCTTTTTAGATATAGAACTCATTTTGGATCGTATTAGAAAAGAATGAGCCGAGGAGTCCATTTATTTATCTAAAAATATATCACTCTGGTTGTAGAAATAGCGAAGTATATTAGATTATTGAGCAAGGCTATTTCTCAAGCTCAAGAGCGTCCGTTGCTTTTCACTCAATCATCCCGTCCCTTTGACATGGACGCAAAACTGACTGTCAACAAATCTTCAAGCCTTCTCCAACGATAATAGAGTAAACCATTTCTCAATTTCTATGATTCGAAAATCTTTAAAAAAAACTTACCTTGAAACTAAAGAAAAATATATAGTAGAATTACCGTTCTGTCAAGTTGCTACAAATGATATAAAGGCATATCTTTCGTCAAGTTGACTTACATCTCTAACGATGAGATCTCGGAACTCACGGAGTTCTCCCAACACCATTTTCA
>SHMU01000212.1 GCA_008080765.1 Promethearchaeota archaeon
GATGAAATTTCCACTGCAAAAGCTTTAAGAAATACCTTCTTAAAAAACTAATGGAAAGTTATTTTTGAACAAACCCTTACTAATTTACTTTTGGATGTGCATAAACAGAATTTAATTCCAGAAATGACTTCAATTCTTCAAGAAATAATGCAAGGCGCTAATCGTCTAGAAAAAACGATTAAGAATTTAATTGAATGTTCTAAATTGGATCAAAACTTAGTTGAGATTCAAAAAAGTAAGACTAATTTGAAAGACACCATAATAAAATGCATTAAAGATTTTGAGAATTTTGCCCATATTCGAAATCAATCCATTAAAGTAGAATTACATGATAACCTATCGGTTTATTGTGATAACAAAAGAATTAATGAAGCTTTTTCTAATCTATTCATGAATGCTATCAAATTTACTCCTCCTGATGGATTTATTCGAGTGTATTCTCAGAAAACTAAAGAAGATGTTATTATTTCAATTCAAGATTCAGGGATAGGATTCACAAAAAAAGAGCAAGAACGTATTTTTAAGAAATTTGGAAAAATTGAAAGATACGGGAAAGGGTTTGACTTGGATATAGAGGGAAGTGGTTTGGGACTTTATATGGCAAAAAGAATAATTGAACTTCATGATGGAAAAATATGGCTTGAATCTAAGGGCAGAAATAAAGGAAGCACCTTTAATTTTTCACTGCCCATTCATCCTGAATAAATAAATCAAAGTTCATATCTAAAAGAATGCTCTTTTTTTAAAGTAAAATTAATATGAAGTTATATAAGTTTCATTTCATAAATGATATAATTAGATGTTAGAATACATGGGAATAATCCTTTTGTGATTGCATATTTGAGATTGAAATATAGAATAGTACTAGAAAAAAATGGACTCCGTTTTATTTTTAGATTAAATTTCTTTTTTATAGATTAGATTTAATAAAACAACTACCATAAAAATTGATACAAAGTGAATGCGCAGGGAAATAATGATGACTTAGAAATTGAAAGACTCGAAATCATTAAAAGATATTTTTCAAGAATTTATACGGTGCTTCCAGAGGAGATGCGAACGAGGCTTCTTAAATTAGACATATCAAAGGATGAATTAAAAAGTATCTTAAAGAGAATAGCATTCTTGCCAAAAAAAAAACAACAAGATTTTTTAGAAGAACTAATCAACCATTATCCCGAAAAAGAAGATAAATAATTGTTCATTTAAATTATTGCTAATTTGATCGGAAAAAACCTATTCTCTTTCATTTCTTCTTCTTACCATTTTCTCACAAGCTACTTAACGCGTATTGAGCATCTTTATTAATATCATAAAGAGTTTTCGATATAATTTTTTCATCAAAGAAGAGTTAAATAACATTCGAATGATTCGCAATAAATAGTGGTTTTTTGTATAGAAGGTGCTTCGCTTTTGATCAAATGTGATTTTTGTTATAAAGAAGCTTGGTTTAAACAACGATACTAGCCATTCGTAGGTAATAATAGCGATAATGTCCCATGCTCTTTTTTTATGGGCGGAAGGATAATCTAAGGATTCTCCCATTGCCATTCTCACAATTTCAATAAGGTGAAATAATTCAATTTTGCTATTTAAGAGCTCTTTGGTTGCCCATAATAGATAAATACACCCCGTACAATATGAAATTAAAGCTTTAGCACCAGTGCGTTCTGCTTCTTGAAACTTTTTTATACCCTCATGAAGAATATCAAAGGGGATAGAGATATTTCTGATCCAAGAAGCTCCTGCTCCAAAACCGCAGCAGAGTGAATCCTTTTTGTGATGCTCCATTTCAATAATTTTGCATCCACATTTCTTAAGAATTGTTCGGGCACTTTCCCAATATTTCCCTCCTAACACTTTAGAATAGCAATTATCGTGAACGGTAACCGTCATGTGCAGCTGTTTTTCAAGTTGTAATTCTTTTGATTCAATTTTTTCTAAAAGCCATTGCTGAAGACTGCTAAATGATTGAGAATGTTTAATATTGAGTTCTCTCGAGTGAACATCTTGAAAGATGTATTGCACAGCGTCTAAAGCAGCTACGATTTTTGATGTTTCCCATTTATCAAAATCCTTCTTTGTTCTCCGGGCAATTTTTTCTACAACATCTAAATATCCTCCTTGGTAAAGATAAGCACCCCCCTCCCATTGATCTATTAAATCAACGGGTTTGAAATATTCTAATATTTTGCTTCCACCGATAATAAAGGGAAAGAGATGAGTGTAATTGCCGATTAATAATACCTCATCCTTAGATTTTGGTTGATTATTCATCCAAGTTAAAATCCATCTTTTCTCTTGAGTTGAGAGAAAAACGTTAAGTAATTGCCAAATATTTCCTTCTCGTGTAGGACATACAAAAGTATATAAAGGCGGAACCCCTCTTTTGTAATAAAGGTCATTCCATCGCTCTAGAATTAGCTGATAGGGGTTGGCATTCTCTGGGCAATAGAGATTACAAGAAAAACACGTATTACATCTCCAGAGCACAAATCTTGATTTATCCCCTTCAATAAGCCGATTTATTTCTTCTTTAGCCTCTTCTAAAGGTAATTCTAATACTGGACACTTATTGAAGCATATTCCGCATTTTGTGCAGAGATCTTCTCTAAAAGCTGGAGTTCTTTCAGATTTTAGTATCATACATTTATCTCCTTTTTATAGATAATTTTTCATTCAAGTTTTTAGATTAATGGGGGAATTACCATGCATTTTTATATTCGGGTGGTTCTTCGGGAATTTCTGCGATTTTAAAACGCTTCCTGGAGAAGACTTTTGGAAACTGCTTCTTAATAATACCCCAAAAGAAGTGGTGTGCTCTTTTAATTTTCGTTTTTTCCGAGAGAGAGGGCTTCTCTCCTGTTGCTTGCTCCAATAATTCGATGATATGATAGATTTTCATTTTTTTTCCAATAAATAATTTTTGGGCGGTTAGCAGTGTCGCTAAACATCCCGCACAATATACACAAATAGCGTCAGCTCCTGATTTTTTGAATTCCTTGAGATTTTGAAATGAAGCAGACATTATATTAAAGGGATTATAGGATGATGCAACTGAAAATCCCCCTCCTATTCCGCAACAACGCATATCTTCCCGACACGCTTCGATTTCGATTACTTCTATTCCAATAGCATTTAATATCTTTCGGGGTAAGTCCATATATTCATCACCGAACATCTTTGCATAACAAGATTCCTGAATAGTAACCGTCATATCTAGTTTCTTCTTGATCTTAATTTCGCCGGTCTGAAGTTTTTCCCACAAATATTGAATATAGGATTTAATTGACTGAAATTTATACGTTAACCCATAATGAGGTAGCACGTTTATAAACACATTTGTGCCAGCAGAGCATAAAACCAATAAATTTTTGGGTTGAAGCTGATTAAACCACTTGTCTAACCGTTTCGTTACTTGATGTAACTGCTCCTTATATCCCGTTCGAAATAATGTCTCCCCACAGCAATATTCTAACCGCCCTCGAATATCAAGATCTTTGAAGAAGCTAGCTTGTGTTAGTTCTGCATATGTTATGATATTGCATCCAGGATATGTTAAAGTGTCTCCTTTCAGAGGTTCTAAACTTGCCCATTCCGCCACTAATTCCTCAGTTTCTTTGGGTAAATGTTCCATCACATAGCTTCGAAAGTTGGGATATTGAGGATAATGTGTAATAAAATATTTTGCTCTTCGTTTTAATCCTTTTTCTTTATATTGTTCATTCCATCTTTTTAAAATTAAACTTGCGGGTCTGACATTTCCTTGACAATAAAAATTACAAGTAAAGCAACTTTGACACTCTTGAAGGACTTTTTTAGTTGGTTGCCCTTTAATCAACCGTTCCATTTCTTTAATAGATTCATCTCGTGTTAAATCAATTATGGGGCAATTTATCAAGCATTCCCCACACTGCTTACATCCATCTTCATCGAAAGGAGCGAAGAAACTAATATCAATAGGTTTTATTTCTTCTTTCATCTTTATAATTCCTAATTATATGTTATAATATATTCAGTTTTTATAAATTTAATAGTATTGATTAATCTTAAAAACAAGATAATAATCTTTAACAAAGCGATTGTGGTTCATCTTCTTATCATATTATGCCATTCATCTGAAGGATAATTAAACATAAAAAATAGATTAAAAAGAGATTTCCTATTACTAATCCTACATCCTTTACTCCCTTAGTTGTTGATTTGGGACGTCGAAAGGTGTATGCCGTTCCTAAAGGTACAAATAAAAAAGGTATGAAATAGAATTCAAGCAGGAATATAAATGATATAATAGAAAAGAGAAGTGTTAGTAAAGAAAAAATCCAAATCACTATTTGACAACCGCGCAGTGAGAAATGTTGTCTCATTGCTTCCTCATCAATTACTTCATGAACTAATTGAGCCATCACTGCGAATAAAAAAAAAGCTAATAGAAAGGTTAACTCACCGATATCGAAATATAATGCTTGAGGGGCATCAATTTTAATAATAAAATAGGGTAAAATTACGTGGGAAATTGCCAAGAATAGTTGGTTTATAATAGGAATTGGTTTCAACCACAAAATGTAGAGAATAACCATTATAATAATTGAGACTAAAAAAATAAAATTAATTGGAAAGTTTTGAAGACATGTTCTTAATAGCAAGGTAAATCCGAGAAAAAAACTGGCCAAGCCAATAGTAAAGAGTTCTTTTGGTCTATACCCTTCCACTCTTTGGAGTGTATCACTATCTTCAGGATTTTTCATATCAAAAACATCATTCCAAGTATTACCCGTAATGCCAAGAAAAAAAAACCCAATAATAATATCAAACTGCATGAATGGATTTAGACCATTAAGATATATTGGAACTAAGAGAGGAATTAATACACTAAAAAGATAATCTAATCTGAGTAAATCAATTCTTCGTGACATTATAGGTTCTATGACGGTAATTACGTTATTGTAAGTAATAGTAAAAAAAAAATAAATAATTCGCAAAAAAAAAATAATTCGTAAAAAAATAAAAACCTAAATGATTTTCTTAACAATATATATTTAATGTGAGATTTTTAGTTGATATTATGGTAGATGAAAAGAATGATAATAAAAATAAATCAAAGTTGCTACTTGAACTGATTAATTGTTCGAAATGTGGAAATCCTTTTATGCGGGAACCGGGTGAAGAAGATAAAACTATTTGTGAGAATTGTATTAAATTAGAACAGAGAAAACGGGAACTTCAATTAGGACTTTTTGATAAGGTAATTGAAATGGAAAACCGCATGGAACAGTCAATTAATGAAATGAAAAATCAATTAAAAGTCGCTCGAGGACAGTTTAATAAAGATTTTTTCCTCAATAAAATTAAGAAGAGATCAGAAGCACTCAAAAAATCGATTGAATTAGTAGAGAAAATAGAAGAAACAAATGATGAAAAATATTTAGAGGATTATAAGAAACTGTTTAATAAGATGAAAGAGGAATTCTCATAATAATCTAGAATTTCTATCTTCTCTCTGTCATAAATTAATTTAAAATTCCGTTCTTCTAGCGATTTAAATATTTTTAACTAATTGCGAAAGAAGTCCCCTCCATTCATGGAGTGGATGAATTTCGCAGAGCATCTACATGGTTTATCGTGTGGGTGAGATTTTCCGCATTATACATCACTAAAGTAACGGACCTCCTCCTTTTAAATACCTCGCATACTATACACTAGTAGAGAAAGAGACCCTCGCAAGGAGAAGAGAACGTGCAATTAACCCAAAAAATTCGGATTTATCCCACAGTAGATCAATTAGAACTCCTGTGGGATTTATCGGAGAAATGCCGCTTGATTTATAACTTTGCACTTTCGGATCGCCTCA
>SHMU01000213.1 GCA_008080765.1 Promethearchaeota archaeon
TGCTTTAGACCACGATAAATAATAAGTTAAAAAAAATCGTATTTAAACTAAGGAAGTTATTTTTGATCAAATCCTTAGCAAGAACAGCATTAGATGAAGCTAAAAATATGGGTGCTAGTGTCGAGGAAATATATTTATTGGATTATGATGTAGAGTATTGCAGAGGTTGTATGTCATGTCTAAAGACAGAAGGCTGTATCTTAGATGATGATCTAAATCTAATTCGAGATAAGATAATGGAAAGTGATGGAGTTATTTTAAGTTCTCCTACTTATGCATTGGCTCCTAACGCAATAATGATGAATTTTCTCCAACGATTCGGACTATGGGCGGTCTATAGAAGCGCGCTTGGAACAAAATATATCGCAAGTATCGCGTCTGTAGGTGCAATTGGAGCAAAAAAGGCTGCAAAATACATGCTTAGTGGCATGGATGGGCTTTTCATTAAAACTCGTAAGGTTGGGAGGGTAATATCTAAAGAAGGAACATTAGAGAAAAATAAATCAAAAGCGAGGAGGTTGGCTCAAAAAATGGTACAAGCAATTGTAAAAGAGAAGAGATATCGGTTTCAAAACATATTAACAAAATTATTGACAAAATTGGTTATTGAACGGCTAATGAAGAAAAATCTCCGAGAAAACAAGGACGGTTTTATGAAAGGTGTTTATGAATATGTTGTAGAAAAAGAAATAATCAAATTAATATAAGGGAGAATTTTGAAATACAATTAGAGTGAAGATAAGGCGTTAAAAAAATTGTTGCATTTTTAACTAAAGATGCCAGCTTAGCAACCGCAGAAGGATGAAAATACTCTCCAAAATTAGTAATACTTAAGCCAAATCTCATTTTGAATATAACACCCCTATTAATTGACTATACTATTAATGATAATGTATTCAATAAATAACTAACTAAAAAATGTGAGTTAGATCTATCCTTTTGATTTATTAAATTAATCTTTAAGATTTTCTATATTTAAGTATAATACCACTATCTTGTTAGAAGTAAGCTCTCCAATAGAATTTTTGCAGCGATTGTTTGAAAAAACCATCATATTAAAGTATTAATTTTATCTACTATTTTTAATGCTCCAGATTGTGAACCAGAAAAGGATGTGTCCTGATATAATATTGTGCAAACAGGCTCTCCTTTCGTGATATTTCTGGTAGGGTCTGACTTATCATGAACCTCTTGTATCTTATTAATTTGCTCAATTGAATCTCTACTAATGGTTTTTGGCGCGAAAAAAATTAACTTTGTACAATAGACTTTTTTTTTACTATTCACCTTTAGTAGGTTGTTAACAATCTCGTTCCAATTTTTTGGGTAAAAACTTTTTACATGCAGCTGCAGTAAATTCATCCCTAGCGCCTCCTCAGATGCTCGTATTGAACCGGGAATTCGAGGATTAATTTCCATCAAATAAGCTTGATGTCCTCTCACAACGAAGTCAAATCCGTTAATACCTTTTAATCTCAACAGTTTTGCTAAATGATGGGAAATTTTAATTATGAGTTGAATTACTTCTTTAGATAGATCTAAAGGTACTGTGTTACCACAATATATGAATTCCCGGGGAGGATTTAGCTTTTTCATTCCTATAATTTGTTGATTAACGGTTATGATCTTGGAGTCCATTCCATTTGATATCAAAGTGCAACTGACAGGATTACCTTTAATATATTCCTGAAGGAGCCATTCCTTTTCTTCACCTTGTTTATGGACAATTCCCATTTTTAAGCTTAATTCCCTCTTATTATTAATTTTAAAAACGTTTGTTCCTCCAGAACTTGTGGTTTTTTTCAAGACGAGGGGAAAGGGAAAGGGAAAGGGACCAATAGTTGTATCTACTTGATCCAATCTTTTTGTGAGGGGATAAGAAAATTTTTCCAACTCTAAATATTCATACACTTTAAAAATGTTTCTTGAGTTCTCAATAGTATTAATATCATTATTTAGGCTTGTAATTGATGAGTTTTGTTTAATTTTATTTTCAATCATTTTTCTCTCTTCAAGAGCATCATCTAAACCACTTCCAATCAGAATATAATTCACATCTGGATATCGCTCTAAAAGGTTTAATGTAAATTTCGCCAAAAACTTCTTATAATTATCTTTGATCTCTTCATAATTACTTTGTAATTCTTCCGTAATGATTAAAGAATCTTCTATATAAGGAGCCAGATCAAGGTCTCCAAAAAAGTCCACGGCATAGACTTTATAACCTGCTCTACTTAATGAATATGCTAATGGTCTAATATTAAATCCTACAACTATAATGTTTGATTTTAATTCTTTCATTTTCTTAATTCTCTCATTTCTTTTATTAGTTCACTTCTTTAATTCTCTCATTCAAAAATTTTATTTAATAGTTACATTAGTTTTATAATTGAGAGTAAGTATTTAATATTTGCAGAATTACTTATTCTCTCTCCCATAATTCAAAGGCTTGCTGCTCAGTAGAGGACATAGCTTCAATAAATTTATCATAATCAAAATTAGGCAACTCTAACATATAATCGGTAATTTTAAGAGAACCAGGAATGAGCTCATCGCTTGGTACCATTATAGGGATTCGAAACATTAACAACCAGAAAATATCGGGTTCAAAAGGTCCCTCATCGGTCGTGTTAAGTGCTACTTTTTTTAGATTTGATAAATAAAAAATCTCCTTTTCCTCTTCCGTCCAAAAAATAGTGAGCTTTTTACTATCAATTTCTACTCTGTTAATTAACTTACTTGCCCCTTTAAACTGTTCATAAAGATTTTTCTCATTCATAATCCTATCCTTTTACTTTTTACCAATAGAAACTTTTGCTTAGGATTCATAAAGATTATCGTATAATTAAGTTCTAAAATATAACATATTTTTCAATTAATATAAGTTCTCAGTATTATATCTACTATTTTTCGTATCAATTTAAACTAATAGTAGTGATTATGAAAGTAATGAGTATAAAAGTATTGAATATGAAAGTAATGAGTATAAAAGTATTGAATATGAAAGTAATGAGTATAAAAGTATTGAATATGAAAGTAATGAGTATAAAAGTATTGAATATAAAAGTAATGAATATATAATCAATGAGTATCAATAAAACTGAAAGATATGAGTTTATGATTACATACTATAAGGTTAATTAGTATAAGGGAAGATTTAACTTATCATATATTCTGAAAAGTAAATTAAAAAGAGAATAAGAAGGATATTTATTATAATGTTTTATATTGTTTTATATTATTTTATAATATTTTCTTTAGTTTTAGTATAAGGAGCTCCGGATGATATTTGTCAAACTGATAAATGTCAGCATTTCCAAATTTTTTAAAGTTTTTCTTGATTTGATCTGCGGAATATGGATGTACTCCTAAGGCTCTTGTCGCATAGCTCTTTTTGGGTTCTAAAACTACTAGATGAATATCCCTTCGAGCCAGAATTTTGGTAATTTCTTTAAGCTCTTCGACAATTTTAGCATAATCACTTTCAACTTGTGCTATTAAATCAGGATGTTTATGAGAAATGTTCGCACCACAATCTGAACAAATAAAGATAATTGGAATGATATTTCGATTTTTTAATTTCTCGATTTTTATTAACTCCAAGCATTCTTTTAATCCATGTGCCATGGGCGTATAACTTTTTCCTTCTAAATCGTTCAGTTTGCGAATAGCATGCTGAAATGAGACCGTTGGCTTTTGGAGAATCACAGCTTTTTTTCCTTGGAAAGCAATAAGACTGATTTTATCTTTCTTTCGATAACCTTCCCTCTGTAAGGATAAGATCACATCCCTCATCTGTTTAATCACATAAAACATTGATGCAGAACAGTCTAATACAAAAAAAAGGGCAAGAGGTGCTCTATATTCAAATATTTTTTCCCGTAAATCATGTTTATCAAATTTAATGGGAAAGTCAATGCATGCATTCGTATGGATGGTGTTGATTAAATGCGATCGAATGGTAGCATCCAAGGCTAAACTGTGTGGGGTCATACTTACTGGATGGCGATAGGATACATATCGTCCTTTTTGAGAAGAGGCAATCTTAATTCGACGCCCAATTCCTCGACCGCCGTAATCCGATATTTTTCTCTGTTTGCGAATCCCATCCAAGATCGAAGTCATTTTCTTTTCCATGCGATAAATAAAAGGCAAGGGATCTATCATATCTGAGGTAAGGTTAAAGTCCTCATCCGCGGGGATATCTTTCACTTTCCATCCGCCCGCAGGTCTGGCATTTCTTTTCCGTTTGTCTTCATATTTTGGAGGAGGTAACTTTTGCTCTTCCGATTCTGGTATATCCACTTTATCGGGATCAATTGATTGGCGTTTAAATTCATCTTGAGGCTCATCTGAATGCTTTAAAGGGCCTTCTGTTTCGTCATTTGGCTGATAAATGTCGGGATCTTCGTAGGCTTCTTCTATTTTCCCATACACTTCCGTCAATTTTGCTTTAATCTCTTTGGGTGTCATTTCATAATGAAGTGATTTAATTCGATGCTCAAAGACTAAACCCATAGCAAAATCTAAATCTTCTGCGCTAATTGCATCTCTGCCATTAAAGGCAGCATTGGCTCGAGCACAACGAATAAAGGTTATATCGGCTCTCTGCGAAAAGATTTCCAATTCATTAACGATTTTTGAAACTAATTCATATATGCTATTGGGTATTTTTACATTCTTTACGATTTTTCGAGCGTTTATAATCTTTTCTTTTAGGATTTGTTGCTCTGCTTCGAATTTTTCGATAAATACTCGAGGGTTATCATTAAACGCAATTACTCTTCTTGTAATTTCTGCTCGTAATTGTTGATCTGTAGGAGCCTCTATTTTTACTTCAAGACCAAGGCGGTCTGCAATTTGCGGTCGTAACTCACCTTAAGTTCTTAAATTGAATTAATTTAAGATTTCCTCGGGATTCATACTCCCCACCAGAACAAACCGAGCTGGATGCATCACTGAAATACCTTCCCTTTCAATTATATTTATTCCAGAAGCCGAAGCATCTAATAATGTATCGACAATATGATCTTGTAGTAAATTTATTTCATCAATGTAAAGAATACCGCGATTGGCTTTGGCCAATAATCCCGGATAAAGCTCCGATATGCCTTCAGTGAGCACTTTATCAATAGAAAGTGAGCCACACACCATATCTTCGGTCACACCAAGAGGCAAATTCGTGAGCTGCATCTCTCTTTTAGTAGTTTTTAATTGACTACTTTCCTTCTTTGCTTGACATTCTGCACACAAATTATCAATATTAGATTTTGGGTCACAAGAGAAGGGACAACCAACAACTACCTCGATTTGAGGCATAATATCTACCAAGGACCGAACAGCAGTAGACTTTCCGGTTCCTTGATGTCCCGTTAAAAGTACACCACCGATTTGAGGGTCGATAACATTTAAAATCAATGCCATCTTCATCTTCTCTTGCCCTATAATCGCTGCAAATGGGAAATTAATTTTTTTCATATTACTATAACAATTAAACTTAAAAATTAAAAGTTTCCACTTAAAACCTAATCTTAAAGTTATGAGTTAGAGATTTTTGAATAGTTTTTCAAAATAAGTTATCAAAGTAAGTAGCAGTCTTTTTTCCTAAATTTGATAAAGAATATTTATATGGAACTTTAGCTGCATCCATATTTAAAAAACCTCTAAATATTGAATATTTGTTCGGAAATATTTAGCTGGAATATTTATATTTGAGAATTCAATATATTTTTATTTACTTTAAATGGGGGGTTTCCCGACTAAATATAAATTATCTTTTATTCCTTAAAAAGATTTCAAAACCATAATCGCATAAATTTTAAG
>SHMU01000214.1 GCA_008080765.1 Promethearchaeota archaeon
ATCGCTCGATTTATCTTGAAACATAAACGATCCTCGGAGGAAGTGAAAACCAGATGCAGTTATGCTAGACTATTTAGAGCGTCATAAATAATTATTCATTCAAAATTAAACCTCTCTTACAATTGGACTCCATAAGAATTTAATAATTTAATTATATTTTTATTATAAGCAAATTAAAATTATAAAAAATTGATTCAGAAAAATGTTATTACAAGCCTTTGATTATACTGAAAATGTATTTAGACCGTTCGCCGCTTATGGAGCCTTTTTCTTACTTTTACTGGGGGGCATTTGGATTATTAACGCATTATATGAGTGGAAATCGCGTGGCTCATTCAGTAAGAAGGAGATGGAAGAGTGGGATAGAAAGATAACTACTTTTTTAAAAGTTTTGACCTACTTCTCGTTTGTTGTTGGTGTGGTGTGTATAATTTCTGGAGTGGCTGAATTGATCCTCAAAGAACCGCTTGCTGTATATGGACAGCCCGATACTTTTACTGCAATATTACTCATCGTTGCGGGAGTCGCTACCTTTTTGAAACCAATTAATGATATTCCTATTGCTTCAATTGTCGGGTTAATTGCAGCTTCAGCAGTGGTCATTCTAGTAGCAGTGTTTATTCCACCCGATGTCGTAGAGTTACTTGGACAATACGTTGATCCAAAATGGTTAATGATCATTATATTTATCATAGTATTTGCGATAGTTGTGACTCTTGCTAAATTGGCAATAGAAATATTCATCGCCATTAGTAAGGTGCTTTCGTGGCCACCAATCGCGGTGATTTTTGCGGGATTCTGTTTTGTACAGGTTTTTTTCCTCTTAGTGTTGAGAGCAACTCTTATTCCAATAGGGCAGCCATTAACACCGTGGGAATCGTTTCTTCAATCAATAGAAGAATTCTTTCAATCCGTATTCAACTTCTAATTATTTTTTTCTTCCCTTTTTCTCTTTTATGTAGTTTAATTTAAAATTTAGTCGTTCACTTAATACCATCAGAGTTTTCTTCAATAAAATGAAAATCGCGAAGAGGACGCATCTCTATTAATCTCTCCAATGATTGCCATATTTAAATCATGAGAACAATTCTCGCATTTTTTATCTTCAGTAATTTTAATGTTAGAAAGACTAAATCCCATCCTCGAAATAATCACTTCACCGCAATTTGGGCAATAGGTATTACTTCCTTTTTCATGTCGTAAATTTCCTACGTAAGGAAAATATAATCCCGTATTTTTAGCAATAGTATATGCTTTATCCAACACTTCTAAAGATGTGCGTTTTTGAGAGGGTTGTTTATAATCAGGATGATAGGCGCTGAAATGTAAGGGGGTATCATTTCCTAAAGTATCAGAAACCCATTCACATAGCTTAGTAATATCCTCTTCACCATCATTGATATCTGGAATGATAAGATTGGTAATTTCTATGTGGATTCCGTTAGATTTAAATCGCTTTGCGGTATCTAAAACAGGTTGTACAACGGGAACTCCACATATTTTCTTATAAAACTCGTCGCTCATACCTTTAATGTCAATATTTGCCGCCCCAATCCCGATATCAATTAATTCTTCAGAAGCTTGTTCTGTAGAAAAACCATTGGTCACAAGGATTGTTTGAATTCCTTCTTTACGAAGCAGTGGAGTTGTATCCATTATCCATTCATGCCAAATAAGAGGTTCATTGTAGGTGTAAGCCAGAGTTTTAGCTCCACTACGCTTCACTCGTTTTACAAGCTCTTCTGGCGTCATCTCTACTAAGGACAATTTTCGATCCCGATAATCTTCAAAATCGTAAGAGCCCTGATTCCCATTTTCATTAGGAGTTGCCTGAGAAATGGACCAATTTTGACAATTGAGACATCTAAATGAGCATCCAACGGAAGCAATTGAATATGCTGTGTGGCCGGGCCAGAAATTATAAAGGGGCTTTTTCTCGATGGGGTCTAAACTTCCTTTTGAAATCAGTGATCCATAGATTAAGGTGTATAATTCACCATCTATATTTTTTCTTGTCCGACATATCCCCACTTTTCCGTCTAATATTGTACATTCATTTGCGCATACATGGCATTTTACTTTATTATTATCCAAAATATCCCAAAGCCTTGCTTTAACTTTCATATAAAATCCAATTAGAAATATTATTTATTTGTAAATTATGCGTGGAAAATTATTAATTATGTGCAAAAAATCTGCACGGATTATAATTATTTTGCATTTAAGTTATTAGTTTATAAGGATTTATTATTATAAAGGAAATAAATAGAAAAAGATTCTAATTATGGATGAGATACAATACTCAAAAGAAGAGATAGCACAGCTGATAAAGGAAAAGCAGCTTATATTGGAGGAGCTTGAAAAGGGTGCGGAGTATATAAGAGAATTAAGTGATATTGGATTATTGCAAATTGAAATTGGGCAATACGAGGACGCTCAAGATACATTCTCGGAATGCTTACATTACTTTGAAGGTCAAAAGGATAGATTAGGAAAAGCTTCTGTTTACGGAATTTTTGGAACGTTATATTTTAAAAAAACAGAGTTTCAGAAGGCAATTGAGTATTATGATAAGGCATTAGTGATTTATGAAGAATTAAATCAACGCAACGAAAGAATAATGTGTCTAAAGGGAATAGGAAACTGTTATTTAAAATTAAATGAATTCAATAAAGCATCCGAGATTTTTTTTGAGTGTTGTGAAATTAGCTCCGCCAATAATGACATATATGAATTTTTAGATTGTATAGGACAATTAGTTCAAATCTATGAGGGGATGGAAGAGTGGGAAATCTTAAAAGAGCTTTATTTAAAATCTTTAGAGGCTTTTAAGAAACTTAATAACATGAGGGGAATGATTACTTCAAATTTTAATTTGGGGATTATTAATTCCAAGCAAAAGAAATATGAAAATGCTCTAGTATTTTTCAAAGAAGGGACTAATATAGCAATAGAAGCTAATTATGGCGAGTTCATTTTGAAAGGACTTACATATGTAGGGGAAACTTTGTTTTATTTAGGGGAAATTAAATGTGCTAAAGATGAATACATTAAAGCCTTACATGTAGCGAAAAAAATGAGCGCCCATAATGCAATTACTCAAATTCAAGTTGTATTGAATTCATTTGGATTAACTGACCTCAATATTGAAGAAGAGTTAAAGAACTATCGTAATAATAAAAAATAGGGTAAAATAATTAAAGCTAAATTTTCATGTATTATATGGTTTTTTAATAATGAAATTTTTCTAACTAAATAGAAAAATTACAAAGATTAAGAATTAAAAGAGAAGAAAACAAAAATAGGATGTCAATCAAAAGATCTTGTCCTTATTGTGGCAACCCCATTCATCCAGAAGATAAATATTGTAGCATCTGTGGAAAACCTCAACTTTCAGATCTAAATTTAGGTTATGAAAAAGAGCAAAAAGGTTTGAATCACTTTTTCTACAATGATCTTAAGGAAGAATCATCTTATAATCCAAATTACAATATTGGTTTAGATTCTGAAAGGGATTTTGATATTAATGAAATAAATAATGCGGGAATTGATGAAGAGATTAGATATATCGAGCAAAAGATTGAAACCCAGCATTCTCAAGGGAACCCTCTTGGAGACTTGTTTTTAGAAAAGGGCGCACTATACTATAAGAAAAGGGACTTCTCAAGAGCCCTTAAGGAGCTTGAAACCGCTTTAAAAATATTCAGTGAAGAAAGAGACCCCTTAAAAATAGCCATCACTCATAATGAAATTGGATTAATAAAAGAGAAATTAGGATATTTCGAAGATGCCATCTTTCATTTTAACACCACAATTGACCTTTTAAGAACGCTCAATGAGCCCAAAAAAATAGTATTAATGTTTAATAATATTGGAAATGCTTATCTCCAGATTAATGATTTCGAAAATTCATATGAGTATTATCAAAAAGCAATTAATTTAGCAGAACGGGAACAATTCATTTATGAAGAAGTAAAATCCTCAAGTAATTTAGTTGAAGTCCTTTTTTTTCTAAAAGATTATGAACGCGTTAAAAGAATTTTGCAGAGAAATGAACAATTCTTCCAAAAAAACAATGATCTCCATGGATTAATTATTACCAAAATAAAATATGGAAAGCTCTTTTTTTATATGGAAGGTAAGTATCTGGAAGGAGGGGACTATACCAAATCATACAACTCTTTCTCAGAGGCTCTCAATCTAATTGAACAAATGCACAATTCATTGTCAATATTTCAAAAATCCAAATTAGAATGGGAAATCTATCTTTACCTCGGAAAAATCGAGCAATTGAGAGACAACCATCAGAAAGCAGAAAGTTTCTTATTAAAAAGTATGGAATGTGTACGTCTATTTGAGACAGGAGAGGAAAACTTGAAAGAAGCTACAATATTAGAGGAGCTAGCACGAGTATACACTAATTCTAGTGAAATAGAGAATGCAATTGAATATTATTTATTAGCAATCCGAATTCATGAACGTTTTGGTGAAGATCTAAGAGTTGCAGAACTCTATGCAAAGATAGCTCAAATGCATAGAGATTATAGCGACGATACTTTAAAAGCGATTGAATTTTATGAAAAAGCGTTATTTATTTATGAACATTTAGGATATTATAAGGAACTTGCAAAGATTTATGCTGTACTGGGGGATATTTATTTAAGTAAAAATATTACTGATGTTGCAATGTCTAATTTCCAGAAAGCAGAACGTATTTATAATCAGCTAAATGATAACTATCACATCGAATTATTAAGAGAAAAAATAGCTTCATTATTAGAATAAAATCTTAGCTCTCTTTTTGAATAACTCGTTATTAGAAAGAAGAATTTCAACGGTCTTTAATTTAATACTTTTAGAGAATATAAAAGAAAATCAATCACTTAGCAGAAAAGCTTAAATAGATAAAGATTTAAGGTTAAATAAGTAAATATTAATATAGAGTTTATATATTAGAAAAAGAATTAAAAATGGAATTAGAAAGGGTAATAAAGGTGAATAAGGACGCCTTAAAGTTTTTTCAATCTTATGTAAGTACTATGATTGATATTGGAGGAGGAAATCTTCCAAAAACTATTTCTTCAAAATTAGGTTCAAAATTGGCTAAAATCTATAAGTCAAAAGGAATAAGTAATATAAAAGAAGCGTTAAAAAAAAGTTATGAGGCGTTAAAAGCAAAACCTGTAATTACAGATATCAATGAAAATACCTTTGAGGTCAAAATTAATTATTCTGAAAGTTTTTGTCCTATTGGAGGTAAGGGGAGTACCAGTAGTCATAAATCTAGAGTCATTCAAGATTCAATCTGTATCCCCTTCACACAAGGATTTTTAACGGAATTACAACCCGACTTTTCCTATGAAGGCAAAATAGAAGAATGTATCATAGAATCGGGAGGAAATACATGCCGATACAAATTTACTATTAAAAAAAGATAAATGTATGTTACCTTATATTTTTATATGCTCTAAACCTTACTTTTAACTAATTGCGAAAGAAGTCCCCTCCATTCATGGAGGGGATGAATTTCGCAGAGCATCTACATGGTTTATCGTGTGGGTGAGATCTTCCGCATTATACATCACTAAAGTAACGGACCCCCTCCTTTTAAATACCTCGCATACTATACACTAGTAGAGAAAGAGACCCTCGCAAGGAGAAGAGAACGTGCAATTAACCCAAAAAATTCGGATGTATCCCACAGTAGATCAATTAGAACTCCTGTGGGATTTATCGGAGAAATGCCGCTTGATTTATAACTTTGCACTTTCGGATCGCCTCA
>SHMU01000215.1 GCA_008080765.1 Promethearchaeota archaeon
TTTACCGTGCGAGAATGTCCCTTGATCTTGAAAGAAGTGTTAGATGAACTATCCCTTTCTCCTCAGATGCTTCACAAGTCCTCGTACAAGTTTTTGATGTGAAGTAAGAGAAGAGACGAATAATGTCGGATTAAAATATAAAGGTGATTAAAGATTTAGAAAAAACAAGGTAAATTAAAAATTATCATTGAATTAATTTTGAATTTAAAAGAGGAAAGTATTGTTTAATTCTTCAATATTATGCAGAAATTAGTTATCTCTATTACATATTATAGTTTTTAGTTATAAAAAATTCCTATATGATACTATGAATTATTTAAATTCTTATTTATAAAACAAAAGTATATTCTCTCTAAAGATTTTCTTCTATAAATAAATTTAAGTTACTCTCTATAAATTTTTTATGTTGCTGCAATTTGGGAAACCGTAACAATAATTCAGAAAATTCTTTATCACCAAATAATTCGATTGCATATTTTAAAAACTGCTTGCCATGAATAATTTTCTTTTTAAATTGGTTAAAATATTCTTTAAGATCTTCCCATTTATCATTAAGATTCTTTTTTAACCAGTTCTCAAACTCTAATATATCTTCATCAGAATCGCGATATTTTTCCAGTGGAGCTAATAAACCATATGATATGATTAAATATAATGCTTCACTTACTTCTATACTACCTTGCCATTTAGAGTAATGATCTATAAAACAGTCAATTAAAAATGTGACCAATCTGTTCATTACCGTTTGACTGACACCCCGAAAAGAGTTCTTATTAACATCAATCATTATTAATATTAAATCACGTTTTATTACATCTAATAACTCATCACTAAATTTATGCTCAATAGGGCGTCTTTTATTATAATAAATATCTATTTCTTCAGTAATTATTTGATTAGGATTTTGTTTTTGCGTTTCTTTAATTCTCCGAATGATAGATAACAATTTGTTTAATATACGCTCACTTATTGGTTCCTCAAGTAAAGGATTAACTTTTACCATTTTTCTATGCGAAAATTCATATTAATTTGGATTTGAAGTATTTAGACTATTTATATTACATTAAGTGCTCGTAAAATAAAAATTTAATCCCTAATACGTTTTTATCCACCGTTCTTCTAGTAAAGCTATTAAATTCCTTACGATATTGTGGGAACCAATAACTTGGTGCTTTACCTTCTAATAAACTTTTAATTGTATTTTTGAATCGTTTTGCATATTGAGCATCGATTCCTTGATATCTAGGAGCTGGATCATTGTCAATATCATTATGGATATCGTCTTCGATATCTTCCCAGAGTAAAACTAAAGCGCTTACTCTACAATCTAATTTATTGTTATTAGGATCTAAATCTGTTCTATAATGGTGTCTCGTTAAATGATCCATTATATTTCTTTTCAATTTTTCAGGTTCCTTTCTTTCCATTTCCTCAATTTTTTTTATTCCTAATCCATCAGGATCATAATCTTTGTATAAATCGATAAATTTCTTACCAGTTTTAAAATCCATTCCATTTGACAACTGCCAAAGTATATCCATTTGTTCATATTTACCTTTTTCCGCAAATCTATCATATGATGGTATTTGATCTATTAAATTTTGTTCGTATATTTTCTCAAGTGGATGATAATTATAGTGTTTCCAAAAAGGCTCGATTGCTTTTTCAAGATCCTTTGGAAGATTTAAATCTCTAATATTTCTTAATGTATATTTATGTTTTATAATTTGAGTGGAACAAATATCAAAAAAAGCTTGTTTTATAAATTCGAGTTCTTTATCGTTTAATCCATTTATTTCATTGATTGCATTTACTGCAATCATCAAATCTCTGTATGCACCAAGCACAGATTTCTTAAACCTGCCGTCAATAACTTCTTGAAATAAATTAAAGAAATTATTTGTTCTTTCATAAATTTCATAAACTATATCATATGTGTTTCCGATCTTTTGATTAATTACTTCTCCTAATATATTCTCAATGCTAAATCTAAAGTTTTCTTGTATTTGAGATAATGGATTTACTTCTGGCATTGCATAAGCATCAATAAAAGAAATTCTTCCGTTTTCTGCCAGTTTGTTGAGTTTCAAATATGCATTCTTAGATAAATCCACCTTTCCTAGAACATGATCTTCGCATACGCGTTTACTATCAAAATTCGGATTCGTTTCTTTATTTACTCCTTGAGTAATGTAATACTTCTTGCCGCTAATTACTTTCACACCTTTTACTTGATGGACAATTCTGTGACCATCCCGATAAAAGACGATGATATCTCCTCTTTTATAGTTCGTCCCTATCGGTAAGAATTTCATAGGCACTTTGGCACCTGGTTGCATTTCTGGAATATCTTTCATCGAGTCTCCAATTACTTCCAAGCCCGCTATGTTGAAAGCTACTTTATCGATAAAAGCTTTAATAAAGTCCACCTCAGAATTTGCATAGGCGACGGTGGCAAAGCTTCGCAGTTCTTGCCGCTTCTGAAGTGCGAATTTCTCATAGCCCCTCGTCAATCCAAACATTCCGACAGCCTTTTTGCCATTGTGCATGTGCTCATATCGTATCATCAAATCTGATTTGATGAGATTTCCATCACCGTCGTGTTCATAGACATCCTTGAGGTCCTTTCCGTTCTCTAATTCCTTAATTTTACTTGTTTCTTCATCAAGCATTTGATGACTTTCCTTGTAGCTAAGCCCAGACAAACCTAACACGTGTTCAGCCCAGAGATTAAAGCGTTCTTTGAATTTTGCTTTTATTTTATCCAGCTTTGAGGTTGATTCTTCTAATTTCTGACCTGCTTTTGTATCTTGAGATTGTGGAATGGGTTCGACTTTCTCAGCAGTATTAGAATCAATGCTCTGGTCAATATTGGAGGCTTTAAGTAAGGTTTTGGCTTGAGTAGCTAAGGTACTAAGGTCTATATCTTGGTTAGTGCCATCCAAAAAGCTATAGCGTTCGAAAGCAATCCTTTTGAGGCTTGCTGTTCTTGCGCAAATTGTTTAGCCCCTTCATAGAGTTTTTGCTCCAAGGAATCTTTTACATATACATCGAAAAAGGAATTTATTGTATACAATCGATAACTATAAAAATATCGAATTGTATATATCTAGCGATGCGATGGATTTTAGATGCTTGTACTTTAATTTATCTAGTAAAAACGGATTTGATTGAACATTTTATAATGTTACTGAAATATCCCCTCGTAATTGATTCAAGTGTATTTAAAGAAGTGGTTATTGATGGAAAGGTGAATACTCACCCAGATGCATTTAAAGCTGAGAACATATTAGAGAAATTTAAAATTCCGGTGATCAATATCGATATTTCTAAGGATGTATATCTTTTTCGAGATGCAGGTGAAACGAGTTGTTATATATTAGCAAAAGAGGAGGGTATTTGTATGACATCCGATGAAAGAGCGTATAAAAAATTCATTACCTTAGGTATGAATGTTATACGATTAGATACATTTTATTTTCAAAAATGTATTGATGGGGTTTTAAATAAAAAGGAGTTTCTTGAAATTTTAAGGAGATTAGAAGAAAATAATGCGACAAAACCAAAATCCATCCTATTCTTTATTGAACAACTACAGAAGAGAGAAATAAATAATGACTAATGTAGTTTCAACCCGTTTAGAAGAAGAAGAAATTAAAGAATTAAATAAAATAAGTGAAGAAGAACGATTAGATCGCTCTTCTCTTATTCGTAAGTTTTTATTAATTCAAATGAAGGAATATCGGATGAAGGGTGCGGCAGAAAAATATAGAAAGGGTTTAGTGAGTTTAGCAGAGGCTGCTTCAATTGCAAAAGTATCTTTGTATGAGATGATGGATTATGTAGATAGAGAGAGAATTCAAGCCCCCGCATTAACTACAGAAGAAATGGAAGAAGAATTGCGCCATTCGAAAGAATTATTTGAAAAATTAAGAAACAAAAATACATAATGACCCTCCACTCTTTAGAGAGCAAGATTAGAGTCTTATGAGATAATAATCCCATTTTATCCTTCACTACTCATCTTCAAAATGATGTCGAAGATACCCCAAGATTTCCTCATTTCCTTCTTTAATATCTTTTTCTAAATTCTTAATATCTTTTTCCATGGTCGCAGTTTTTTGGAGTAATTCCCCCACAATTTCTCTCAAAATCAGCATACTATCCTTGATATCTTCTCTTTCCTTGGCTGCTTGCTCGAATCGCTTATCAACTGTCTCAAATCGTTTGTCCATTGATTCTTGCATTGTCTCAAATCGTTTATCAACTGCCTCAAATCGTTTGTCCATTGATTCTTGCATTGTCTCAAATCGTTTGTCCATTGCCTCAAAGCGCTTATTAGCCTCCTCAAACCTTCTATTGAAATTCTCTATAATACGGGCGATATCATCTTTCGTGGCAACAACTCCCGATAATGCGGTAATGATTGCCCCTTTTATCTCATCATCTTCCCGGATTAACTTCGGAAGTAGCTTGAGCAGCTCGTTTTTATCAATCATAGCAATTCTTTCATTCTCTTCTAATACTATATACATACGTAGCTATTTAAATGAAATGGTTATAAGAAGGTGTGAGTTGGGAAATTTCTATGATGATAACTTTCTGTGGAGATATATTCATTGAGAATGTATCTCTCTTACATTTTTTTGTTATTATATGAATCTCTATTAGTTTCATTAAAAAACTGGCAATATCAGAAAGAGTCGAAATATTATGCTTTTTTAATTGTGTTTTTGGCAGTATTCCACAAATCGTTGCGGATGCTCTGACCAACCGTAGCGGGTGCGGATGTGCTCTTCACTGATGCCTTCTATTTGAGCTATTAAACTTGGGGAAAGGGGATTACCCGACAGATTAAGGCGCTCTAAATTCTCGAGATGCCCCAAGCCTTCAATCTGGGTAATTTGGTTATTCGAAAGGTCTAATGTTTTCAAAGATGTTAGGTTTTCTAACCCTTTAATTTCAGTGATCTGATTATCAGCGAGATGCAGCCATTCCAAACGCTTCAGATTTTCTACCCCTTTTATCTCTTGTATCTGATTATAATTTAACTTTAAATTATAGATATTTAGAAGAGAATGGATACCTCTAATCTCAGAAATGCTGTTATAAGACAAATCTAACTTAAATATTTGTTATAGATCCTCTAAACCTTTCATCTTCGTTATGCGGTTATCCGCAAGATTTAAGATTTCTAACTTTTCAAACCCCTTTAATCCATTTATCTCTTGTATCTGATTGCTGGATAAATCCAATTCTTCCATACAAGCTTGGGGGGAAAGATTCTCGATCTTGGGTATCTTGTTGTCAGATAAATCTAATTTTGATAAACGAGGCATATGTTTAATTTCTGAAATCTGATTCCCTGCGAGATTCAAAATGCTCATATTATGAGAGGGGTCTAAATGCTTGACCTCGGAGATCTGATTATTGGAAAGATCAAGCTCCGAGGTACGATTAAAGGCTTCAATTTGAGTCATTTTAGTAATCTTATTTCTGCTTAATATCAATTTTAGAGAGATCTCGAGAGATTTATTATAACATTTTTTTTAACAAATTCCTCATCTCTATAACTTGTTGAGTTTTTAAATAATCTTTATTGAAAGCTGTCTTTTCACTGTCACTTATCTTCCATCCAATATAGTCTTTTGCAATAAAAATGTTTCATGATCCATATCCAGATATCACTTCCCTTTATAAATAATAGGCAATTACT
>SHMU01000216.1 GCA_008080765.1 Promethearchaeota archaeon
ATATGATTGTGATCTTGGAAGAGGAAAGAACGTGAAGGTTTTGTGTTTTACATTGTAAAAGGGCAGAGTTCCTAAACAATAGAGCAAAATCAGAAGTTATTTAAAAAATCAAATGTTATTAATTGCATAACTCAAGTATAGAAATTGCGTTTGTTGAACTATCAAGCTATGGGAATAATACGGAGAGTTCTGGTAATGTGAAGTTTATAAAACAATTAGGGGTAGATATTAGCGAGAGAGAGGTTCTAATAGTTGAAGATATAATTGATTCAGGGTACACTAGTTCTGCTTTAATAGATTATTTAGCAGAAAAACATCCTACTTCCATAAAACTATGTAGTTTAACCAGTAAACCTTCAAGAAGAGAAAAAGAGGTTGAAATTAATTATTTAGGATTTAAAATTCCTAACAAATTCATTGTTGGATATGGATTTGACTTCCAAGAAAAATATAGAAATTTACCAGAGATTTATTATTTGAAGGGAGAGAAATGAGGGCTTCCTTTTATGAATTGTAAAAAGGTCAAGGGCTCTTAAAACGACTCTTTTATGATTGTTTCTTCATTTGATTTTTTTTGGGATAACTTTTACCTTCAATTGAGGATGAGTTGTGCTCTAAAAAAGTTCTAGGTTTCTGAGAGAGTCTCTGATTCAAAATGTCGAAACCACAAGCCCAACAATTACCTTCAACTAAGATAACCGCGCTGAAGCACCTCTCACAATATTTAACAAAGCATTTAGGACAAAACGCAATTTTGCCTTCAATTGCTCCTCTATGAATAAGACACAATTGTTTAGCGGAAAAATATTCCGAGAAGATAATAATGGTTAATTCAATATTTGTCAAGATTAAGATATATCCTATAAGAATTGTAAGAGGAACTATGGGAAGCGGAAATAACGATTCTAAAGGACTGGCAATTAAAACCAATATAAAACCTAAAAATGCCCATAAAAATCTTAGAAGACCTTTTAATTTTATTCGTTTTAAGATACTAATAAAGATAATAAATGTTATGAATGCAACATAGTATAAACCAGAATAAAGAATATAGCGAGTATATTCTTCATATGAAAGTAATAGGGGAAGAAATAGGAACAAACCAAAATAAACGGAAGAAAGCGAGAGGAAGGATAATTTAAGTATTTTTTTTGGTGAGTTTATAATGAATGTATCAAAAAAGTTCACCATAAAGAAGAATCCAATATAGAGAAGGTTGTATCCTAAATAGACTAATTGATAATGAAATAATGTTTTACCGTTTGTCCAATTTTCGAGATCTGAAAGGAGAAACAACAACCTAATGAGCGCAAAACCAAATAATAGAGCCGCTCCAGAAGTAAAAAATTGTTTTCGCATTAAGAATTCTTTTCTTTTCGTCAGCCCGCGGTATAATACAAGTAATGCTGCAATAAAAGCAATAATGATTACAATTGACCACGAGAATAATTTAATTTCTCGATAAGAGAAGAATTCTCCTGATACTTCTTCCAATAGGATTTTGCAAGGCACCTTCCAGAAATTGAGAGTTTTAATTTCTAATTAATCTAATTATTTACATATTATATCCCATTATTTTTATAAATTGTTTTTTATTATGACCCCTCAAGAACATTCCATCTTTTAAGGTGGAGGGGAATGGAGAGCTCTTTTTTTGAACAAAAAAATCAGAAAAAAATCGCACTCTAAATTATTTAAGTAATGAGTTGTTCTATTAGATTATAGATGAGTAAAGCCTTTAACCTTCTTTACCACGGCCTTCTCAAGTCAGTCTCTGAGAACCCGCTCATAATCATCTATAAGAGACTATTTAAATGAAATAGTTCTCAAACATAAGGAAGCATTTATTAATAATTGGAAAGGAGACTATTATATGGATTTACAAAAAGTATGTTTTATCTGTGGTGCACCTCACTCTGGAAGCACCTTACTGGGATTAATTCTTGGGAGTCATTCTAAATGCTTTTACGCTGGAGAGGCCAATAAAGTTACATTTCTTCATTCGAAAAGTTCTTCTGAAGATAGTAAGTGTAAAATGTGCGGTCAAAATTGCTCAATATGGGGTGATTTTACTCTGAAAGACCCAAAAGATTTGTATTTACAATTATCCTTAAAGACACAGACACCTATTATTATCGATTCTACTAAAAAACCTACATGGTTACAAGAGCAAATTAATAACTTAAAAAGAGAACAAATTACTTTAACTCTTATCTACTTATATAGAGATGGAAGAGCCGTTATTAATTCTCGATTAAGAAAATATAAGGATTCAGAGCCCGCGAAAGTTATAGACAATTGGATTTCTCACATTAATAAAACAAATCAACTTTACAATGAGTTTCCTGGGGATAAAATAAAAATTCTATATAAGAATTTGGCACAGAATACAATAGAGACCATCCAAACGATTACAAAATTTCTTACCATTTCCTTTGAACCCTCTATGATTGCGTTTTATGAACATGAGCATCACCCTCTCGGGGGAAATACTGGGACTCAATCCTTAATTCTTAAATCACAGCAAGAAAAACGAATAAATTCGCCCATTCAATTAAGCGAGCGAAATCAATATTATTATGAAGATCATCCCCTTCAAATTAAATTTGATGAGCGATGGAAAACTGAATTAGACCCAAAAGTATTACATCTATTTGACAAAAAAGCAGGAGCATTAAATACTACATTTTTGGATGAATTTAAGAAACAATGAAATAATGGAAAACTACTCAAGAAGCAAAAATGAATAAAATAAGAAAGAAAAAAGAATCCAAATCAAATAAAAACTGAAGGAGTTAAATCTAAGAATTAAGTGAGTTCTTTATTCTTCTTAAATTGATGGTAGGAAGCTGAGGCAATTGATAATAAATATTCATTCGTTTTGACATCGGGAAATTCTTGGAAACTCTTTGGTCGTGGCACATTGAGAAATTTACAGAGTTTTTTCCATGCTTTTTTCTTAAAGATATTTAATACAAGCAAGGAGCGGGGTTTATTTCTGAAAAAATCCAAAACATTCTTTTTGTGGAGATCGTATACATAAGACATCCTATCCTTATTGAATTTATAAGTTCCATATACTCCAGCTCTTAATAGTCTTCTTACTTTCATATAGGTCTCATTTTGATTAGGATCATCAAATGGTGGTCTAGTGCTCCAATGTTTTTCGAATGAGCGAAGCCAATCTTCTTTATTTCGTACTGTAAGGATAAACTTACTATTTGGATAGAGCTTATATAATTGAGCGTAATATGGAGATACCGTTATATCAGAAATCCCGTCATAATCTTTAAGAATATCAAATCGATAATCTCCATCAATTAAATTTTCCAATGTCTGCTGGTCACTTGGATAATGAATAATGTTATAGCCTAAAAGATAAAGTGCAACCGTAAGGCTTTTTGTTCCCGTTCTACTAAGCCCGATACAGAATATCTTTTGTTCTGAATTCGGATCTGGAAGCGTATTATATGCAACTCTAAAATCAAGAACTTCTTGAAGGCTTAAAGGTTTTTTTTCTGGAATATTAAATTGTATTAATTGTTCTTTGGCAATTGATGGTAATTTTTCGATATACTCCGAAACTTGCTTTGGACCAGTTACGGGGGGGATCCTGTTTCTTGTAAATTTCACTGCATTTCGAGCAATTATATAGTCAATATCATTGTTATTCCAGTTAGTCATACAAAACTCTAATTTTTGTTGTCTGTAAGAAGAACGACTTCTCAACTCTCTAATAGCATATTTGACAAAAATATCTTGATTATATTGAAAGAAATCATGAAATATGCGAAATTTTTTGAATGTTTTTTTCTCCCCGAGGTTTTCAAGCGCTATATTTCTTCGCCGTGATTCTGGGCGCAATACATATTTTATATCATCTTTTGAAATCTCTACTTTTTTCATCTCTTCAACAACATCTCTGCGTGTAATATGAACACCGGTATGAATAGTTCCTCTAAATTTATCCATTACAAAGCAATCTGTATATGCCGCTGTATTAGTCTGTAAAAATTCTTGCATATTTTCCATTATTATGCAATCGGCGTCCATGAATACAATATAATCATCCTCATAGTCAATATTCAAAATCTTTTTCATAGCTTTAGAAAATGGTTTGACATTCTCAATTAGATGAACCTTAGAGGGGTTTATATTTTTAATCGCAAAATCTAAGGCGATGTTGGAGGTGCGCTCGCCAATGCTTCTAAATACTAATTCTACTTTATTCATATTTTCATTTATTTCTCTTATTTCTATGAAGTTTAAACTATTTTTATTACAATATTATTTCTTTTTTAAGTATATACAGCTTCTTGAAGGTTTTTCTTCTCTTTGAAAACATATTTCCGTGCTTAATCATTTTTCTTTTTGGATACATATAGAAATTGCATATCCAATGTAATAGAAACTCCAGTTAGATTACTATGGTACATAGAGATGCTCTTGTAAAATGTTAGTTTTTCATTATTAATATGATAGGTACACATTTAAAGCTTTTGTTTTTGATCGGTGGAAAATTTTTCCCACTTCTTATTTCCCGCTTAATAAACTTTATGAATTCCTCTCTATATCAATAATATTGCACTTTAGATTATGAAATTTAAAAAGATTCTTGTATAATCGGAAAATATCTTAAATCTTCTAAGATTTCTATTAAAAATTAATAAATATCTCCGGTGTAACACATTTAATGAGAAAAAGAATATTATAAAAAAAGGGAGTAATTGGGAGTGTTTTATTCTTTTATGAACACCTTTTTTATCCATTTCGGTTGAATATAACCTATATATAACTCAATAGAGCTGGAAATAAGCAATGCTCTAACTATGAACAAGCTAATAAAGTTTGTAGGTACTGCAGCATCAGCTATCGCTCCAACAGTCCATGAAATAAAGGCAATTATTAAAAACTTTCCTTTTAATTTGATTTCTGGTTCAGAAGACTTTAAGGAATCAATTGCGATTAAGATACCGGTGGTTCCAATAAAGAGAATCATAAACAAAAGATAATATCTCAAAAAGCCTCTAAATTCCACATCGAACGGTGATATAAAGTAGCCATGAATAGAAGGATCAATGATTAAAAATGTAATTAAGAGAACCTCTGCAATCACACCAATTACTGAAAAAATAATAATTAAAACATTCTGATATTCTTTTGCTTTCAAAAGCGAAATCGCCCAACCCATGGTGATACCCGCAAAAGGCACCAACCAACTGGTAAAAAAGATATATTGAGTAGGGTTAAACGGCACGCCCGTAATTACATAGAGAATCCAAGAGCCTGAGGATGCCCACCAAGGACTAATAATAAAAATCTGGGCCAATCCCATTAGAAGCAACACCTTCAATTTGTATTTTTTGTATCTAAGAATCATAATCAATCCAATAATGCTTGCAATAATAACCGTTATTAAACTAAAAAGGCCTGTGAACCAATCCAATATAGTTATTTCTATAGTTGACATTTTTTTCAATTCTTTTATTATTCTATGGACATTAATTTGTATATATAGTCCTTTTACTTATTGAAGCCTCCCCGCCCTAAAGGACGGGGATTCCCACGAGTCCACTAAGCATTAGCTGGCGGGCATATCTTAG
>SHMU01000217.1 GCA_008080765.1 Promethearchaeota archaeon
AGAACCCGTTGATCTTTGATAAGAAGTAGAACTTGTTGCTTTTGCAGAGCTGCCTTTCCTTGTTTTAGCTTTATTTTCAGCATTGGGAATATTTTGAGGATTATGTGTTAGAATTTGATTTATTGTGTAAAGAAATTGATAGATTTATTAAGAGTTTAAGAGAGAGTCATAGGGATTCTCTTTTTACAAAAAATTTTGGTGATGCAAACACTGATTTACGCGAGAGATTTCAGAAGGATATTGGAAAGAATTATCGTGAGCTTATAGAAGATACAGAGAGAAACATTCCTACATATGTCCATTGGTTGCAGGAGCAGAGAAAAAAATATGAAGCACTTAAGAAGGTGATAAAATCGTATGAAGCAACGGGTAATGATGCGATCTTCAACCAAAGGATGATACTTGAAATTTTAGTCTATATGAAGAAACCTCGAGATTAACAAAGGTTTCAACTTAAACAAAAAATCATAGAAAGTACCAATAAATTCTCGTAATACCAAATGATTTAATAGAAAAAAAAAGAAATGAGGAACATTTAACGTGAACTTCACATTATATGTCCACCTCTTCCTTGAGATCCTTGAAGAGAAAGACACCCATTTTATTATCTATAGTTTTTATTACCATATGTATCTCATCCTTATCATTCCAGTTTAGTGAACGTGCGATTGCTTTTGGAATTGTAATGAGACTCTGGGATGTTTCTTCATAATATCTATATTTTACAATTTCCCCATTCATTTTTATCTGTATTCTATATGGGGGCGAAATATTTAAATATGAGACAATTTGATATCTATATGAGATCAGATGGATCTCATATAAATTAGGTATGATTTAGGGAAATTCCATGAAGAAAGTATTTATTATTGAAGATGATCGCTCATTATCCTTGTTATATAAGCACATGTTAGTGAAGAATGGATTTGAGGTGCTGGGAAGGGTTAGAGATGGTCAACATGCGGTCTCAATGTATAAAGAATTTACACCCAAACCACATGTAATTTTAATGGATTATCATTTACCCAGAAAAAATGGAATAGACATATCTAAAGAAATCTTTAAATTAGATTCTAAGGTAAAAATTATTTTTATTACGGCAGATGAGACGGTCAAGAAAAAAGCCTTAGATATGGGCATTTTTTCCTTTATAGAAAAACCCTTTAGCCTCAAAGAACTACTAAATACTATTAAGAAAGCTATCAGAGACTATGAAAAAGATAATTTACCTTCAATAACAGAATGAATATGTTTTCTTTCTTATTGTGATTGCTGGTATTGCGGGATGAGTAAATGAAGAATAAATTAAATGTTGAGGAAAAATAAATGAAAAAAAATATAGGTGATAATTGCAATCTCCTCTCATCTCCTCTCATCTCCTCTCATCTCCTCTCATCTCCTCTCATCTCCTCTCATCTCCTCTCATCTCCTCTTATTAATTTCAAGTTAGAGGTGGGAAATTTTATTATCCTGCATCTAATTTGCTGTTGATTTTTGCTCGTATTTTTCTTTATTCCAACATGCAAAACAAAGGTAAGTTTCATCCTTTAAATGAACAAGGTCTTTTTCAGCTCGAATCATTCCACATTTTTTACAGCGTCGTTTCATTTCTATTTCGCCTTTTCACTGATCTTTCTTACAGCATTACTATACTTACATATTCTTAATATATTAATCTAATCATATGTTAGAGTAAGTTAGAGGTGAGAAAGAGAATAAGAAGGTACCTAATTCGAATCTTCATATGAAGAATGAGGTATGTATTAAACTAGTTTGTGTTTAACTGTTTAATAGAGGGCGAAATTTGGTTGCATACATGGAACTCATGAGCAAAATCCAATGTTCAGAGTTCGAATTCACGGGACCTCCTCAGTATTATTCTATAAATATTAATAACTGATTATAAAAGTTGCTTTTTATTGCTTGTATGTGAGGGCATAACGAACATAGATTTTCCTTTTAAAGCGGGTGATAAATAGTAGTTATTTAAGATGCTCATATTTTATGGAAAATATGATTCTTTAAATCCCTCCCAAAAAATAATTAAGGAATTTGAAGAGTGTCAGTAGGTCTAAGACCTGTCAAGAAGTTTTAGTTGAGTTACCACTCCTTTAACGGTGTGGATTCGTATTTCATCAAGAATTGCATATTGTAGAGCATACGTCTTAGATTCTCTCCAAACGCTTTCCATCACGCATTTCGTAATCCCTACGGTACAATGAGAAATACATATTGGGGTTCTAAGCTCTCCACATTATTGATAGTATCAGCGCCTTGTTTTAAAAAGCGATACACTGGGATGAGGTAGTATAATTGTGAGCGGCCTATTTATCATCGCCCCAAAGAGATGTTGTTTTTTTGCATATTATACTAGGAATAAAAAAATGTCGCTACTTCTTTTTTAACGCTTTTTGTGCTTTAGAATACATGCGCTCTAAATTAATTACTGATTCTTTTAGATCCTTGATGGTGCTATCTTTCTCTCTCACCATAACCTCTAATTCATTGTTTTTTTCTTTTAATGACTCAACTAAGATGTTATTGCTCTCTGATTTATGCATTATTTTCAGGATTTGACGCTTTAGATTGTCGATTAGGATTTGTTTTTTTTCTAATTCTATTTCGATCTCTGCAACTTTTTGCTCTAATTGCTCATTCTTTGACAAAAGATTGTACAGCTGTTCTTTTTGTTCTTGTTCCATATGATTTCAAACCTTTTCTAATGGTTCGCACTTTTTACAATCCATATATTATTAAAATTATCTTGGATGATTAATTAATTTTAATTTTTACTTTTTATCTTTTCTCTTATGTTTTATAGATAAATATATCCTATGTATGTCTTCGAGAATTCAGCTCTATTTTTATAATCTGTTCTCGAATATTATAGATCTAATAAATAAATATATCTATCTGAGCAGTAGAACGCAAATCCCTGGTGTACAAAAAACTATAGAAATTTCCTAAAATAATATCATCAAACATGTATCTTATCGTGTAAATTTATTATCTTGATGAGAAAGGTATTACTTTTTATATTATTTTTTTAAACTCTTGTTTCTTGAAGAGTGAGTCTCGATTTCCTTTTCTTCAATGATGATTGAAATCCTAAATAGTTGAAATAAACTTTATCTTTTTAAAGGTCTATGACTTATATATTAATGAATAATTACCAATGAGCGAAGAAAATAGAAAGTGCCCCTTTTGCGGTGTAGAATTATATTCATCTCAGCAGCGCCTTTGCCGGTTTTGCGGAAGTGAATTACCTTCTCACGCAAAAAAGCCTGCAGCACAAGTGGGAGAAGAGCCCTCGATTGAGCGTATTGTCCAAGAGGTCATGTCTTCTTTTTCTTCTCAAAGGTTTTCTATTCCAGAGCCATCTAAAAAAATATCCTCCGAGAAAGATACCAAATTATGTTTTACTTTAGGAATTTTATCCTTTCTCTTACCTCTATTCGTTATCTTAATTGGGATTCCTTTCACGAGATATGTTTATTCATCCGTACGACAAGAACAAAATTGGCTGGCGCTTTATCTATTTTTTTTGGAACCCAATTTTCAAGAACCTTCACTCTTTCCCTATCCCCAATATGTCCTTCCAGAGGGTTTAAAGATGTTAGGAGAGTTCATGGGTATAATTTTTGTAGCTTTATCTATTCTGGGTTTACTATTAGCAATTCTTTCCAAACGATTAGGCAGAAAAAGTCCACAGCCTTCTTCGACTCGTTTAAAGGCAAGCAATATCTTATCAACGCTCGGAATCGTTATTAGCATTATAGGGATAATCATAGGTGGAATATTGCTCTATATTCCATACTATTTAGTCAGAATGAATATTTATTCGCCATTTATGTAGAATTATTTGTCACTAATGTGCTTTTAAATTTGGATATTTTTTGAAAGAAACACATTAATTACCGAGAATGCTTGGATATTATTTCATATGCCATTATATCTACTCTTTTCTTTCATACCTTTCTTTCCATTATCTTTTTCATTGTAGATCTTTCTATTCTACAATAATTTTTAATTTTTGAGGGTCCACAGTTCCGCGCTCTCTTTGTAGGAATGAACATGCAAACTCAATTTCACTTTTCGCTGAATTTACGGGGACAAATAATTGAATGGGTTCAAGAGCAATCGAATCATTATGTCGTAAGTGATCTATATGATATTTTATCTTCCATAAACAAGAATCTGTAAGTTCTTGCCGCTCTATAATGAGATTATTGGATTCAAAGGGATATACTTCTTTTGTAGGAAATTGTCTTATTTTTTCCCTTATGTGCCCCCTTCTAATATTTTTCCTTGAAAATTCTGAAAGAGAAGGAATAAGAGGTTTTCTAATCATTGTTTCATGTTGAAGGAGAAATTCTTTGGGTAATTTGGTATTTATGGTGAGGTCAATCTCATTACATGTGAAATCTCCTTTATTTAGAAGATACCATACAAATTCTTTATTTCTCTCATAATGTTCGATTTTTTTATTATAGTCATCGAGCTTTTGCTGTATGAAGGGCTTATTCTCAAGGAGCATAGTGAGCATATCAGGATCCATACTTTTTTCTCTCATTTCGATATCTATAAGGGTTATACGTTGTGGAGTGTCATTATTTAGTGAAAGTGTAAGGCTTGATTCTATATGCTCTTTATCAAACGATATCATCAATTTTGGAGCCTCTAATAGCGTTTGTTTTAGAATTCCCAGGAATTGATCGGCAATATCATCGTCGCTCGAGTCTTTATCGCCTGCTTGATATTTTTTTTCATGCTCTGTTTTCATTTGCGTAAGTTTAGCAACCGTATAAGTTTCTTCATCACTATCTATGATATCATGATGTATAGGGCACATTAATAATAAATTATCGAATCCGTGTCTCTCTTCATCGAATTGAGTAGGATCATATCGTGCAGATCCCTCATTATTTCCCTTAATATGACATATTTTGCCCGTTACTTTCCCACTTTCTTTATCGACCAGACTCTAACTATAAACTTGGACATATTGTCCCACCCCGTCGTTAGAGGAAACGGGTGATGGTGAGGAGAGGTTATGAGGGTGCCTTAAGAGAAGTGAGGTACTCTTGGAGCACCAATGCGCTCACCCGAGCCGAATTGGAGTGGCGGGTGAGTGCCGCATCTGCATGCGTGCCCCGCTTGCAGTCGGTACAGCGGAACTCGTCATAGGGAATATTCTTCTGACGGGTTCGCTTCTGCGTGCCCGTCTTCTGGAAGCAGTGAGCACAAATTTGGCTGTGAAAGGGACTGACGGGAACGAGCGCTTCATAGTGCGGGAGAATGCCTTGCTCTCGGAGATCTTCTGCCCATTGCCGTACTTCAGAAAATAATTCTTTTCGCTTCGGCAGATAGGTAATTGCTTGCGCCAGCGTGCTGCGTTTCCCTCTGGTGGAAATGCCGCTGATGGCATCCCAAGAAAGATATTTGGCATGTGTTTTCCATGCAACATACAAATAGACCATCAATGCTTCTCGCTTCATCTGCTTCATGAGCTGTTCTTGTCTGCGATGGAGTAAGGTAAGCTGTGTCTTTAGACGCCCTTTCTTGGGTTCCGTCAGCGCTCTCCCTGCTCTGTC
>SHMU01000218.1 GCA_008080765.1 Promethearchaeota archaeon
GTTTTGTGTTTTACATTGTAAAAGGGCAGAGTTCCTAAACGATAGAGCAAAATCAGAAGTTATTTAAAAAATCAAATGTTATTAATTGCATAACTCAAGATAATAAATTATAATTCAAATGTCTCATAATTTTTTCAAAATAAAAAAGTACTATTTTTAGATTCATTTTGAGGAATGTCATTCAAGTTTTTTTCTTTTAAAGCATATTCTACTAATGAGGAATTTGGGTGCATGTCGTGCAAGGTGGCGGATGCTCGCCAGAGGATATAATCAATTACTCCCATATATTCGCGATGTGTTGAGCATAATATCTCAAATAAATCTTTTTTTGATATGCTAAGCTCTTTTGTTATATGTACAATATGTCGGTCTGGTTTAAAACAATCAATTCCAATATTTCGCATAATATGATAAACTGTAATTTCACCGATAAAGGGAAGTTTTTTGAGCAGGGTTTGGGCGTCCTTTTTGCATTTGATTTCTTGAACGTTATTAACAAAAACCTCATCGATAATCTTGCACGATTGTTCGATAGCATTAATTTTTTTTTTGTTTTTTATTGGACTAAGCTTTAAAAGCTCATCAGCAGAAAATTCCGTAGTTTTTTTAACATCAAAATCACAACACATTTTTTTAATTGCTGTCCAATGTTTTCGAACATAATCAGCTTTAAATCCGCAAGTAAAGACAACCCATATATATTGCTTAAAAAACTCTTTTATGGATATTGTTTTATACGGTTTATTTTCAATCAAATCTCTAAGATAATTAATTTGCTCTTTATAACCTCCTTCAAATACGATGAGTTTTGCGTATTGATATACTTTTTGAACCTTATCATTTTTCTTATTATATTCTTTATTTTTCATAAAAAAGAAAGACCTAGGAACCTATAGTAATACAATTTGTTTAATAGGTAAGTGAAATACGTTCTAAAAAGGATATCATTTACTTTGGAAAATAAAGAATTTAAATTAAAACAACAATTTTTAAAAGAACTTGTATCATCAATATAGTAAAAAATTAGCTATCTTTTAAATTTCCCAAAAAAATGCCCCGATCCATAGTTTTTGGAAATCAACAAATGCTTGTGTGCTTTGATAGTGATTATACTATTAGAGACATCTATCATCCCCATGTTGGATTAGAAAATCATTTAAATGGTCATAAATGTAGGATTGGAATTTGGGTAAAGGGAAAATTCAGTTGGCTCGAAGAAGAACAGTGGGATAAAGAAATTAAATATCATGAACAATCACTTGTCGGTAATAGTGTTTTTAACAATCAAAAATTATCAACTAAACTAATAATTAAGGATTGTGTATATCCGAGGAAAAATATTTTTGTCAGAGAAATTACAATTTACAATATATCTGAGCAAGAAAAAGAATATCGATTTTTTTTTAGTCATGATGTACAGATTTATGGTACTCAAATTGGAATAACTGCTTATTACGAACCTGATTCTAATGGGATTATCCATTATTTAAATGATAGATGGTTTCTATTTAGGGGGAGAGGGGACAATAAAGACCTAGATGGCTTTGCTACAGGAAGGGCTCACTTTGGGGACTCTCTGGGAACCTATAAAGATGCTGAGGATGGAGAGCTGTCGGGCAATCCAATTGATCAGGGAACCTTTGATTATACTTTACAAATAAATCTCAAAGTTGGAGGATGCAATAAATCAAGTGGGCAATATTGGTTTTGTATAGGACATGATCATAATGAGGTTGATGATCTTAATGAGTATATAAGGGATGTAGGTATATCCAAAGCAATTAATGAAACATAAGCATACCACCGAGCATGGATTAATAAAGAAGAGTTAAATTTTCTAGATCTTCCCAATGAAATTATCAATCTATATAAACAGAGTTTATTAATTATTAAATCTTAGAGACATTTCAGAAGGTAACTACACCTTCATAGGACTTCCATTACGATTGAAATGTGATGGAGCTCCCGCAAGAGTCTTACTGATAAAAAATAGGTAGACTATAAGAAAAATGATATTAAATCAAATTGTAAGGTGAAAAAAATGGAAATAGGAATAATTGGATTAGGAAAAATGGGAGGAAATATTAGTTTACAATGCATAGATAAGGATATAATCGTAGTTGGAAAAGATATAAAAGAAAGACCCGATTTAGAGCAAAAAGGAGTAATCATGACAACGGAATATGGAGAATTTACTAATAATCTTCAACAGCCCCGGATAATTTTTCTCTCTCTTCCCGCTGGAAATACAATTGATAATGTTATCGAAGAATTACTCTCCTATTTAGATAAAGGAGATGTGTTATTAGATGGGGGAAATTCTTACTATAAGGATTTTCAGAGACGGTATTCTGAATTAAAGAATAAAAAGATCCATTTTATAGATTGTGGTACCAGTGGAGGATGGGAAGGAGCGAGATATGGAGCATGTTTTATGGTAGGTGGTGATAAAGAGGCAGTGAAGATTTGTGAACCAATTTTAAGAACATTATCCGTAGAAAACGGTTATCTTCATTGTGGTCCCTCAGGAAGTGGGCACTATGTTAAACTCGTACATAATGGTATTGAATTTGGAATGCTCCAAGCAATTGGAGAGGGTATTGAACTTTTAAGAAAGGGTGAATTTGATCTTAATCTTGCTGATATATTCAAGATGTATTCCAATGTTTCTGTGATAAGAAGTTGGCTGGTTGAATTGATGGAGCAAGCTTTAAATGAACAAGAGCATTTAGAAGATATTCCAGCTTACGTTGAGGATACTGGAGAGGTGAATTGGTTGGTACAAGAAGCTATTAATAAAGAAATTCCCATACCAGTCATTACTCAATCTATTATTGAATTGTTTAAGTCAAGAGAAAAGCCAAAAGATACTTACAGAGCAATCGCCATGATGAGACATGGATTCGGTGGACATCCTTATGGCAAAAATGAATATGTTTCTAAGGAAAGAAAGACAAGCCGAATAAAGAAAATTTAAGCCTAATATTTTTTCCATAAAAATAAAGAGATTCGTAAAGAGATTCAATAAGTTATAATTACTTTTTTCCTATTAATTCAGAAGAGGAGGGCAAATTCAAAAATGCAAGATTATTATTTTTTCCTTAATTTCATAAGGAAGAATAAAAAGATAGTATTTAATTCAAATATAATCTCAGATAAAGTTTATGTTAGATAATTGGTTAGTAAAGTCTAAACTTAAGGATTATGTAGAACTATTTGTAAAAAAAACCCTTTTTGGAAGAATAACCCCCAACCAATTGACCTTGCTAGCGTTAGTTGTGGGGATTTTAAGCGCTATTTGTATTTATCTAAGTGCTCAGCTTACATGGTTTATTCTTCTAATCGCTTTGAGTATTGTTTTTATGGTTCTTTCTTTTTTGCTTGATGCATTTGATGGTGCTTTAGCACGATTAGGCGAGCCGTCTGAATTTGGAGGTATTTTAGATATGTTTTGCGACAGATTGGTAGAAGTGGCAATACTTATCGCGCTTATTTCCACGGAGCCTTCATTCTTGATGTGGCCTGGAATATTTTCCTTAGGAGCCATCATTTTATGTATTACAATGTTTTTAATTGTTGGAGGATCAGTTGACGTAGAAGATTTAGGAGAGACGCAAAAAGTAATATATTACAGAAGAGGATTAATGGAACGTTCTGAAACGCTTCTTTTTTTAATTATCATTACATTACTTATAGATTTTCGATGGATTTTATTATATGTCTTTGCTTTTCTAGTATTTCTGACGGCTCTCCTTAGATTATGGGACGCCTACAAGATACTTATTTCCTTCAATTGCCCAAATAATTCAGAAAAAGTACTTACATCTAAAAAATCTGATATGCAAAAATCTTAAGTAATCATACAACTTTTTAACCACTATATTAAAATATTATTTATTACTTATAGAAAGACAAGCTGAAATTACTTTTCAAAATTCATATAGTTAAGCAAGCCAAACTAAAGAGAAAGACAAGATTTAAACCACAAAAAAACAAAGAGGAGGAAGTTTTCCTTCATTTCACTATAATGAAAGGAATTAATTATATAAAAGTAATTAAATATTGAATTAATCTAGACTTTTAAAATATCTTTGATCATGGAAACAATTTGTTTGTTTTGTCTAAAGATAGATACATCCCCAGACTCTCTGAACTCAGTAATTTTATCTTTGAAATCACTTTCGAATTTATTTATAAAATACATCAATCTCTCTTTCAAAATCTCGTCTGCAGGTTTAGTGAGAAAGAGAGCTATTTTTATAAGATCTCCCGAGAGACCTTGCACATAAAATCCTTTATAGCTGATTTCATTTAGTGAAGAACTTTGAGCACTTAATTCCGAAACAAAGTTATCCATCGCAGAAAGAAACCCTGATACCAGCATATCATCACTGGATTCAGTTTCTTTTGAATATTTCACTAGACTCATTCCATTAAAATTGTCAATTACAATAATGCTTCGAAAAATATCGGTATATTTAGAAGTTTCATCTACATCAAATGTTACGGTTTCAGGGTGATTTTTGGAGTCAATTTCAAACATCCGAAAATTTTTAGGCTTATACGACTCACTTTCCGAGAAATAATAATTTGATATCTTTACATTTACTACTTGAGAAGGAGCTCTTATCGGATTTCTTGGCAATTTCTCGATATAACTATCTCGCTTATCACTATCATACTCTTTATTCTTTCCACCCTTTGTTATTCCCATTATTTCTTGATGAAGTGGATTGATATAATAAAGCCACACATTTAAAGCTTCCATATCTTTTACCATACGTTCAAACCCAATTCTTGCTATTCCATAAGGGGTGGTCACGAAGACATTCCAAGTGCAGATTTCTGAGGCTTCATTAATTAATTCCAATAATTCCTCATAATTCTGCTCGGTTAACTCAAAGCCCGTTCTTACAAAGACCGCTTCAGTTTTTAAAAAAGGTGTTTTTTTTGTAAGATAAAGGTTTAAATGATATTGGGAAATTTCTGACGCATCATAGACATTAATCTCCAAATCTGCGCAAAAGTCTGCAAATTTGTCTATCAACTCTTTTTTTGAGATAAAATCAAATTTAGATATATATTGTTGGAAAATGTCATCTTCCAGCATCATTTTACCCATGTACGTGGGAACATCTCCATAGAGTTTTTTCACAGCTTCACTATGTTCAAAAAGATCATCGTAATAATACAAAAAATCCTTTAGATAATCTAATTTTGTATTATTCCCTTCAAATAATTTAATGTTATTTTTTTCAGCAAATTTATTTAGATCATCATATGAACTCATATTAAAGAGACAATTAAGACAAATAATACCGTAGTATCCTTCTGATCTAAGTTTAACCTTCTCGTATACTGCTTCTCGATCACTCATCTCAGATAACATCTTTTTAGTATGTTGAAATTAAGAGTATATACATTTATATTATTTTTAATTATTTTATTCTGCTTATTATAATTTCGCTATTTAAAATATTAATTTTATCTCTCAATGAATAGAATCAAATTAGGTTAATTTTCCAAATGAATGATAAATTAAAAATTAACTCTTTTTCGTCTTATCTCAAGCGTGCACCCTTGATTCAG
>SHMU01000219.1 GCA_008080765.1 Promethearchaeota archaeon
ATTTTTTTAATGGAAGTCTCTTTTGGAAGAATTTAATTAAAATTCATCACTAAAATTATTTGTCGGTAAGACCCCATATCGAGCCCATAAATCTCATGGAGGATCTCACCTGTTATTTTTTCATTAATCCATCTTACATTACAATCAGGACAGCCCAAATGCCTTTCTAAAGAATGTATGCTTCTTTCATTTTGGTGACCATTTTCACATACAACCATAATGTTTTGAACAGAAGGTGGATTATTACTATTAATATTAGTATCTATAAGCTGTCTAGTCCATTGGACAAACGAAGACATTAATTCAAGTGAAACAATCTCCGCAAGGTACTCGATATCAGTATAAGTAAGTTTCCAACCACCAAATAATAGATTATATAGGACACTTAAAAAAGCATTAAACCTCTCTGGATTATTACGAAGGTTATTTTGATAATCATCCACCATTCTAGCAAATTCTTGATGATCATTTATATCTAATCCTAAATAAGCTAATAAATCATTACCTCTATATGTCATAAAAATTTCAAAGAGTGCACCCGTTAAAAATTCTCGAGTTTTTTTAAAACCATGACCATAAAGCGTACCGTCATCCAAAATATTCTCATACTTCATCAATCTTTTTCCTCTACTTTCAATGAAATGGGCTAACTGTTCTTTAACAATAGATGTTGCAAAAACAGATGTAACTTTTGCAATTTCTAGAAATCCTTCGTACAAGTCTGAGATCTCCCAGAAATGGGAATGCAAATAAATATTAGCAACTTCAAAAGTGGTATATTTTATATTTCGAACTGCACCTGACTGGTAAGCAGTAAGCTGATCCCAATAATTTTTTCTATTATCACGCCCTAATAAAGAATTTAAGACTTTAACTGAGAGCTCCCCAGATGCGTCGCGCTCAAATCTATAAGCACCGTCTTTAAATTCAATATATTCATGAATAGGATCATTTGGATAACGTATAATTTTTTTCAAATCTTCAAGATTTTCTTCATTAGGAGGATAATCTAAGTAATTAATAATATCTCGCTCAAAGTCCCTAACTAATATTCGGAATCCTTGAATGAATTGAAAAGCTTCATTTTGAAAAGCATTTATTCGACGAGTATCTAATATGGGATTATATATATTAAATGTAATAGACATCATAGCATCAATATAATCTGCTAAATCATTTTGAAGATCTTCCCATTCCTGATTACCACTTACATCATAATCTAGATAATACGCCTCTGTTGTCTCCCATATTTTCTGTAGGGTACCCAATGTCACAGTCTGGGTATCACCGTTCTCCATTTTTATTAAGGCTTTTCTAAAGCTTCTTGGCTTTGTTATCGCATTTATTAATTCAGCTAATTGGTTATTGTCAAGTTTAAGTGTTACTTTAGTTGGCGTACCACTTAAATCTAATTGGCCAAAAATTACAAACTTGCCAAACCTAGCTACAGTGCCAAAATGAGCGTCATGAATAAGAACCTTCCTTACATAATTATATAATCTATGCCGAGCGATACCAGATTGAGGTTTATCGCTAAACTTGCCATTTCCCTCGTATCTACAACCACTTTCGAAAGATAATATAATATTAACGATTTTATTATAAAACTCTTGCGCAGTTATACCTGGAGTTGGCTTGGTACTATAACCTGCTGCTGCTTGCGTAGTAATTACTGTGATAATATCCTTGCCTGAGCGAATCCTTAACTCAGAAAATCTAACATGATTTGGTATGTATTTCCCATTTAGAACAAAGTGTATACCTAAAATTGGGTGGATATCATATTTTTCATGAACTATCTTCTTAATGTCTTTGACAGTAAGGGTGGGGTCAATTTGAATTTCTTTTATTGCTATATCAGGGGGATCAAAGGACTTTCTGAAAGTATAAGTAGGTAGTTCGCTATCTGAGAGTGCTTTTTCTCTGTATGTTAGCAACCCAGAGACGAGTATATTTCTACCGATTTCAGCGTCTTGCTTTGTCTCCGATGCTTCACGATTTTGTTTTGCCTTCTCTAAAAAGTCTAGCTTGTATCGCTTTGAAGCTTCTAATACAAAAGCGTCAAACCTGGAGCGTAAGGCTTCTAATTCGGGGAATAATTCAAGAAGATTATCAAACATAAAGCTGTCAACAAACTCTTCTATAGCACTCATTTTATCCATTTCTTCAGCAAATTGAGGATCCATTCTTTCAGGAATATTAGGAGGATTGATCTTTTCAACTCGTGATGGCTTTTGCTTGAGATCGGACTGAGTATCTTTCCCTTGCTGGGCTTGATAGGACTTATCAATCGTTGCCTCAAGTTGCTTGAGATCGTGGGGTTTTTGTATTTTCATATTGACCATGTATCTCCGCGCACAGCCCTGCCCTCAAATTATTGATAAGATTTACTGCGGTTAATTGAAGGTTTTCCCTCCTCATTGTCTGGGAAAAGGTATTAATCTCTGCTCTAGCCTCAACATATCCTGAAATAGCAAGAGTGGAATGGAGCATTGACATGCCGCTGATAAATCCGAGCCCGCCCAATGCAAATCCCAGTCCCACCATTGCGACGCCTTTAAGTATCCCTTTGAATAAATTGAGGGAATTTTGTTTGTGGGCTAATTCTGTTTCGGCATTACGAATCTCTTCATTTAGTTCGGCTTGCAGAACGAAATCTCCCTTCTCTTTAGCTTCATTAAGCTGATTTTGTAAAGATTCAATTTGGTGGTTAGACTTTCGGAATAACAATGAGTCAAGGCTGAGGTCCAAATCTAACTTGGTACTTAGATACGACATACCCTTAGAGACCCCTTTACGCATCATATGGAAGGGTCCAAAGCCCGCTTCTCGCAGTGAAGTGGCAAGCGAAGAGATCCAAAAGCCCGCATCCTCGCTCATGCCTAAAATGTCTATAAAAATTCCTTGAGCCAAAGATTCTATAAATGCATCGATGATAACTTCTTGAAGTACCTCTTTTAGAGCACTATAAACCATAGAAACCGTGATTTTTAGAACTTCTTTCAATACCATCTTAGCAACAACTTTTACGCTTTCTTTTCCCACCGCAGCACCTACTTCAGATATGAATTCGCCGCTTCCCGAGGCACCCCACCCTCCGAAATAGCTCAGGGCGGTAGTCATAATAGTAGACCAGAAGGTTAAAGTCTCCGTATAGGCGATCTCGGATTTCATCTGGGCGATAGTTTGTGCTTGGACGTATTGATTAAAGTAGTCCATCACAACAAATTGAGTGGCTTGCGCAAGCGCAAGACTATGTGTCTCCTCCGTGGTATCGGGGAGGGTTAGAGAAAAAATTATTTGAATACTATACCAAACTGAATAATTCTCAGGAGCCATACTGCTAAGTGCTTGTTCATATTTAGGATGTTGTTCTGCTACGATTTCTCCTAATGTTTTAGTAAAGTAAATTGTTCCATTAGCCACTTCAAAATCATCACTCTTTACCGTAATGCCCCCAATAATTGTTTTTGCTCCAAATAAGAGCCCTTCACTCTTGTCTTGGCGAACAACATTTATATGAATAGCTTCTATGGGATAATTAAAGCCATTAGGGTTAATCACGAACTTTGCCTTATATTTCATAGCTTCTATTTCTGACAGCGTATTTTCGGAGCCCAAGCCGATGGTGGAGGGGAAATCGTGGCACGCTGCCCAAATGTTAATAACCCCCTTAATATTACCTGCATATTGATTCCATTCTGGACTTAATATTATGGGAGAATATAATCCTTTCTCGGGTAAAATTCTGGTATAGGGATCTTCATATTTATTGACTAATTTATATTGAGGATTGCCACCTATACATGTTGCTTGAATCGTGTTTAATTGGTTCAAGGTTCTTACCGAGGCAATGGTCTCTACCGCACCCAAGGAGTTTTGGCGATACATATAATATTGCCCATAATAGCCAATATTTAGAAATTTTAAGAAGAGACTTGTATATAGGGGTAATTCACTGGTAAGAGCATACCAATCTAAATTCATCTGATCAAAGGTTAAACCATAATAGATTGCGGGATGTGCACCAGGCATTATCAAATTGATACCTAAAAACTCAAGGAATCCTTGCCACCCAGTTGCCATTCGAGCATAATTAGGCGGTGTCACCATTACTTCAGCGGTTACTTGAATATCTTGTACTTCACCTACTGCCGTGGTGTAATATGCACCATAATGTCCCAGCAAGGCTGCTGCCATACTGTCTCCGAGGTATTTATCCCAAATGCATTTATCATTTAATGATACAGGATCGAATTTAAATGGAATATTAGATGGATAGTAGGTATAGGCTCTCTGTTTAGACATAGCCTCGTGGCGATCCATATCCATGAAAAACTTGGTCATTAAGGTATACGAAAGAATAAATACAGCAGTTCCCGCAGCATTTGCAATACGCTCGATTGCAGCAGCACCAAAAATATTAAGCGGTCCAAACATTGCTTGTGTTGCTGCTTGAGTGAAAACACTTAAAGCAGAAGATACAGTACCCATGAAGGTTTGCTCCCAGAAGTCTTCAAAATATTGCGTCCCGTATTGGGACCATGCTTCATAATAGCTCCACTTCTAAAAGTTCATGTATCTGATATAAATGGTCAAGATATTATGATCTCATTTTATGATAATTCTACGGGCTCACCGATATTAATCGGTACTGATGCGGTATACAATGGTGGTCCGGGTAATGCGTCTGTATCATGGAGCGGTCTTTGTTATAATACCATCTATCAATGGTTTGCCGTTGCTTTTGATGGGGTTTGCAACGCCACCACACCAACGTTCTCATTCACCACGGGTGAAGCGCCTCTCATCCCTTTCTTTCTGTTTCTTGGGGCTTCAGAGGAACAAATCTTTGGATATAATCTCTTAATCTTAATCTCAGTACTTGGCATTTCAATAGCACTTATTACTCAAAAACTACGGAAATCTAAATAGTTAGGTATTTTTCCTTTTCTTTTTTTCTTTTGGTTTCTTTCTCTATTTTTCACTTGGGCTTTTTATGATCAGTACTTTTATAATTCTCTTTTTATCTCTGTCAGCATCATCTACACATATATAAATAATCTCTCTCTTATCTGAAGGAATATATTTAAGCATTTCCTTTTCAATAGAAAATGTTCTTAAAGAACTCATTTCCCATAAAAAATTTTAATCAATATTAATCCAAATCAACTTTATGAACAAAGGTGAATTAGACTTTTTTAAGTATTTGAGAAAATTTATTGCTGAAATCTATAAAACCTCAATCTTCAACACTCAATACATAAAAGAGGTAAAAGAAAGTGGTCATCAAAACAATAGACAAAATGATAGATAAAATACTGCCCTTCTTAGAAGAGCAATAGATTTTTATTGGAGACTTAGAGCCATTAGAGAAGCAAAAAATGTGAGAATCCTTTTATGATCTTCTTTGCAATTGAATTCCCAAATTTAGAGAGATTATCAACCCCAAGATCGAACAAAAAAAAATGAATATAGAGTTAAGGGTTTGTTCAAAAATAACTTTCCATTAGTTTTTTAAGAAGGTATTTCTTAAAGCTTTTGCAGTGGAAATTTCATC
>SHMU01000220.1 GCA_008080765.1 Promethearchaeota archaeon
TGTATAATGCGGAAAATCTCACCCACAGCATAAACCATGTAGATGCTCTGCGAAATTCATCCCCTCCATGAATGGAGGGGACTTCTTTCGCAATTAGTTAAAAATGATAAAACTAATATCATGGAACATAAATGGTCTAAAGGCAAGCCTTAAGAAGGGATTGATGGATTTTGTATTAGAACAAGATGCTGATATATATTTATTTCAAGAAACCAAAACAACAAGAGATGATATTGCAAATGAAAAAGTTCAATTAGAAGAATATGAAAGCTATTGGTGCTCTTCAAAGGATAAAAAGGGTTATAGCGGAATCGTAACCTTTTGTAAAACAGAACCTCTATCTATTCAAAAAGGCTTGGGAATTGAAAAACTTGATAAAGAGGGACGATTAATGGCACTGGAATTTGATTCTTGCTTTGTTATTAATGTATATTTTCCTAATGCAGGTAGAAATTTAGATAGACTTGATTTTAAAATGTATTTCAATAGAGAATTCTTGCATTTTTGTGAGAAGCTAAATGAAGAAAAACCTTTGATTATTGGAGGGGATTTTAATGTTGCCCATAAGGAAAAAGATCTAGCGAATCCCGACAGTAATCAACAGAATGCGGGATTTACTATTGAGGAGAGAGAATGGTTCTCGAAATTTTTAGAGAATGGATACATAGATACCTTTAGGGAATTCGATCAAGAAGAGGGAAAATATACCTATTGGACATATCGCTATAATGCGCGCGAAAAAAATATAGGATGGCGAATTGATTATTTTGTAGTAAATAAGGAGATTAAACAAAAAGTAAAAGATAGCTACAGATTAGCGGATATAAAAGGTTCCGACCATTGTCCGATTGTGTTGGAAGTTGAGAACCACATTTAGGATCTATTCTAAGAAGAAACGAAATCTGATTAAAGTAGTTTTCTTAATTCTTTGAGATCTAGCGTATTAGCGACATTCTTGGGTTCAAGCCATCCTCTTCTGGCAGTTGCTATGCCATATTCCATAAATCTTAAATGCTCTACATGATGAGAATCAGTATTTATACACATAAGAAGATCATAGTTTTTTGCGTTTTTACAATTGACATCATTTAGATCGAGTCGTTCTGGAAAAGCATTGATTTCTAAAATTATTCCAAGATCTTCAGCTGCTTCAAAGACTTTTTTCAAATTTACGGAATAAGGTTCCCTTTTGTTAAGCATACGACCCGTAGGATGACCTAAAATATGTATATAATCATTATGCATTGCATTAATAATGCGATCGGTCATTTTTTTTTCGGATGATTTAAATCCAGAATGAACGCTTGCCAGTACAACATCTAAATCTTTTAAAATCTTCTTTTTCACATCTATATTTCCTTCTGAATCAATATTGGCTTCAATTCCCGATAATATCGTAATTCCCTCTATGTTTTTATTTACTTGATTAATTTCTTTCATCTGTGTTCTAATTTCTTCAGAAGTAAGACCGCTTGCTACTTGTAAGGTTTCGGCATGATCGCAAATAGCTAAGTATTTATAACCCTTTTTTTTCGCTGCTTGTGCCATTTCTTCAATACTATTTGAACCTTCGCTCCATTTTGTATGAATATGAAGATCTCCTTGTATATCCTCGATCTTAATTAATTGGGGCAGTTTGCCTTCGCGAGCAGCTTCAATCTCTCCGCGATCTTCTCGTAGTTCGGGCTCAATATAATCTAATTCCAATGAGCTGTAAATATCTTTCTCCTGTTCGCTTGCGATAGTATCCATGGAATCTTTATCAATCAGTCCATATTCACTCAGCTTCCAGTTTTTGTCTAAGGCGATACTTCTTAATTTTATATTGTGTTCCTTTGAACCTGTAAAGTATTGTAGTGCTGAGCCATAGCTTTTGGCTTCCACAACTCTTAAATCAATGGATAGCTTATTTGCAGTAATAATAGTACTTCTAGTATGCCCTTTTGATACTACGCGCTCAACTTCCTCTAATCCCGTAAAATAATCCATTACCTTATCAGGATTAGTAGAAATAATTAAAATATCCACATCACCAATAGTTTCTTTCATCCGTCGAATTGATCCCGCTAAATTGATTCTTTCTACCTCCTCAAGTTCACTTAATTTGCTTTCAATTTTTTTCGCAATAGGTAAAATATTGCCCAAAAGAAAGCGCTCTTGGAATTTTTTATACATATTTATGTTTTTTAAAATATTTTTTTCAGATTTCTCTCCAAATCCTTCGATTTCTCTAATTTTCTTATTTTTTGCTGCCTTCTCAAGCTCCTCGATATTTTTTATATTTAATTCTTTGTATAATTTCATCAAGGATTTGGGACCTAAACCTTGGATATCCATCATTTCTTGCAGTCCTTCGGGAAATTGCTTCCTTAAATCTTCTAAATATTCCAATGAGCCCGTTTCGATAATTTCTCTTACCTTTGAAGCAATACTCTCTCCAACACCTTCAATCTCTTGTAACTTATCATTTTCATAAGATTCAATAATGTCTGTGGAGGAGTTCACTATATTCTGAGCAGCTCTTCGGTATGCTCGCGGCTTAAATTGACTCCCTTTTAATTCTAAGAGATCAGCAATCTCAAATAATTTATTTGCAACCTTATTATTCATTATAAAACTCATATTATATCAACCAAGAAGTTTTTAAAAATTAGAAAATTTTCACTCAAAATTCGAATTCAAGATATGATAAAAAGAAATAGGATTATTAATCTTCTATTTATAGTTTATTGAAAATAGCTAATCGCATTTTGGATGCTAAAATGCTAAAATGCTAAAGTGTTAAAATGCTAAAATGCTAAACTCAATAAATAATATCAATTGAAAATTTTACACATATCTAATAAAAGCTTAAGGTGCTAGAAGATAAAAAAATAGAGAGGAAGGAAATCTGAAAAAAAGAAGATCATATTTCTAAAAATTAGAGACGCTCGATGATAAGATTATCGTTAATCTCGGTCACGCCCGCTGTTAATTCTGTGGCATCCATTACCGCTCTATAAACGCTCCAATCTGCAACGGTTCCTGATAAAACTACTTCTCCGTTTTCCACCTTTACATCCACATGTTCCGCATTAACCTTAAAATTTCTGCTAATTGCCCCAATGATATCTTCAGCTATCTCTTTGTCGATAAAATTTTCTGTGGGAACGATTGTCAATTTATTAATTACATCAAGTACTCCTGAAACTTGAGACGTAATATCCTCCACTTTCAATTTTTTCCAGTAGGTATCAACAGAACCTTCTAACGTTGCAATTCCACCTACGACAGATATCTCGATATCTGATGAATCTATATTCCAGTTCAGTTGTAACGAGGTCTCAATGCTCGATTTAATCTCTTCGTCTGTAGGTACGGTTACAGATACAGGATATTTCACTTGAATTAGATTATTTACCGCGGTGACTCCTTCTATTGCCCACGCATCTGCCGAAGCACTTCCTTTCACATTATAGTTTGGGACTTCACCCCTTAATGTTATTTCGCTATCCTTGACTTCAACCTTGATTTTAGACGCATCCACTCGGGAATCCCAATAAAGCTGATCTACAACATTTTTCTTTAACTCTTCTTCTGATAACTGCAAATTTCTACCCTCTTTTACTTATATTTCTTAGATTTATATTGCAAAATATTTGAAGTAAATGTGTAATTAATATATTAGTTATATAAGTTATTGAAAGATTTAAGAGGATACTTATAGAAAGGAAATGTTTAGAAATATTTACTTAAAATCTAAAAATTGCTTTAAAAGGTAGATTGAATCCTAGGATTCGGAGACTTTAAGTAGATCTTAATGTTCCTAACCTTTAGATAATATAGAAAAATCATATTGATTATAGTTCTTCCTTTTTGGATTCAATTTTAGAATGACATATTGGACATTGATCCCAATTAATAGAGACTTTTGCCTCACATTCAGGATTGGAACATATAATATATTGTTCTTGGTTTAAGATCTTTCGTTTATACTCCAATGATGCTTTATTGGCCTTATCAATACTTTTTACTAAATCTTCAAATCTAAAATTTTGTTTACACCTGCCACACTCGTTGTTAATATCACTTTTTAAAATACTTTTACCGCAATTTGGACAAAATCCTTCAATTTTATCGGGAACCTCATCTAAATTAATCTGCGCCGATTCTGAGATGGAAACAATATTTAAGTCTTCATATTTTTCGGATCCTTTTATGATATTGGCTAGAGAATTAATCCCTCCTTCTGACTTGGATAATTTTTCCGATTGAACAACAATATCCATCAAAAACGTCTTTGAGATGCCCATATCCAATGCTTTTTTGACAATCATCTTTTCAATGAGCATTTCAAAAGGTTCTTTGATTTTATTCCAGATTAGATCCATGTCCATTAATTGAGCACATATATTCTCAGCCATTTGATCTAGATCATAAATCTCTCGATATCCTTTTTGATTTAAATGGATAATTTCTTCAATGAGTTGATCTTCAATTAAACGTAAAGTAGTTGTGCCCAAGATATCATCCTTATGAAAAAAGAATACATCCTCATCGCGAAGAAACATAAAAAATCCACATTTGCTTGACATTATCTTATCGATATAAAAATCAATTCGCAATTTTTTTACATTATAAAAATTACAAAATCTTTCTTTTCCAAATTTATATTCACGTGTGAGAACGGAATTAAGAAAAATATAAAAGAGAGCTAAAAAGAGTTCTCGATTTTGATCCATTTGAAAGAATCGCTTATTGATTTTAGAAATCATACCCAAGATCTGGAAAAGAATAGATTCTTCTATTCCAATTTTTTTGTAAAATTCAATCATTTCAGAAGAATGTATTAATTTATTATTAATTTCATCAACAAAAATTATTCTTTCTTTAGAAGGGATACGATCTTCATTTAAATTTTCTCTTCCTTTTCCCGTTATGAAATAATGGGGAGATTTATTATAAATTTTCTTCTCAATATTGTGTTTTTGTAAATGAAGTTTTAAATATTTTGATAAACTTGATTTGCTCATTTCGCATATGGCATGCAAATCTGAAAACCTTTGAGGGCCCAGATTCTTCAAAACAAATAATATGCGCTTTTCATACTCAATATCTTCCATCATCTGGGAAATTTTTGTATCGATGGTTTCAGCCATTTTTTCACCTCAGTCTATTATTATGTAATTAGATAACAAACTATTAAAACTTATACTTAAGTATTGATACAATATTTGTTGGTTCGAACCTTTTAGTTTTTCGCGAACTTAAATTAAGAAATGAAATTTAAATACACTGGTGGATTAATTTTATAAAATTTATCATGACCCCTCAAGAACTCTCCACCTTTCAAGGTGGAGATGAATTGAGGTCTATTTTTTTTGGAACAAAAAAAATCAGAAAAGCATTAGGGTTTGTTCAAAAATAACTTTCCATTAGTTTTTTAAGAAGGTATTTCTTAAAGCTTTTGCAGTGGAAATTTCATC
>SHMU01000221.1 GCA_008080765.1 Promethearchaeota archaeon
TTAATAGGATTTCCAAGAAAAGACCATCAAAAATTCCGCTTAACGAAAAAAAGAGCATCTTGAGGGCATTAGCGCACCTTTTTTGCCGAAAGGTCTTGAAAACGGGATTAACACCCGCAGAGTTTCAGGCTGCGGAGCAGTTGCGGCAGGAATTGCTAACATTTCGCCGCAAGATCCGATCGAAGGGCACTCCTTACGAGAAGAAGGTTGGATTAGCAGCTCTCGTATACGGGACGATCGAGTGGTTCTTACTCTATTCCATCCGCGGGCAGAATGAGGGTATTAACGGGATTCTCAAGAAGCGCGGCGCCTTGATCGGGGATGGACAGCATACTTCTTGGGTAATCGGTCAAGATACGCTCTCCCATCGGCAATCTATGGAATGTGTGAGTATAAAGTTTGTCGCATGTGTGAAATTGGCGGTAACCGGGGAAACAGATCACTTTTTACGATTTATTCATAATTGGAGGCACAACAAAAGATTTTTTTGGGTTGTCCACCTAGTGATATTTAGTCGGGAAACCCCCGTTTTTTTGTATATTATTATCTTTAGTAATATGATTTTCAGTCATTGTTAGCTCAACAATCTAATTATAAATATAGTTAAAATCTTAGTATTTATATTTTTCAAAATTAAAAAAGGAGGCTTTTTTGCATTTATTCTTTGAAATCTTATTGGGAAGAGGAGGATTCATTATGCTGAACTTTTGCAAAAAATCGCCCTGTAGATCTTTGGTAAGTTTTATAGATATCTCCAAATATTGCTAATAATAGTTTTTCTTCTTCTAATGCTTGGAGATATAGTCCGATTCCTCCAATTAGTAAGAGTATAAGCAAAACAACATCGAATAAAATCAGCCAAAAGCCGATGCTAATAAGATAAAAACTTAGATAAATAGGATGCCGAATTCTGGAATAAATTCCTGTTGTAATTAATTTCTGTTTTTTTCTTTTTCCATCAATTGGATACTCCCAATATACTCCTAACTCCCGATATGAAATATTTAGCGTAACATTCCCAGTAAAAGCTAAAATAAGCCCAATTATTTGTAATGGCTCACTCAGAAACCCAAATTGAATTTGGGGGATATATTTTCGAAAGACTTTTTCATAAAAGAAGATATTTAAGCATACTAGTGTGATAAAAACATTGAGAATAATAATGCCCACTTTGGCTAGTTTCCCAAATCTAGAGGTGCTTTTTATGTTTCTATTATTTGAGTTTCCATTATGCTTATTTTTCCTCTTCCGAATAATGATAAAGGTAATGTTATATCCAAAAAAGAAAAATAGAATTATAATGAAAATTCTGATTATAGTAGAGTTAAACATCTTTCTGTAGGTATTATAATTGTATTTTTAATTATATAGTTTTTTAATATTTCATTTTTAAAATATTAAAATCAACTTCTTATAATATCTGACTTGTTAGGTTTGTTAGATATTTAATAGTTTTTAACTTAGTTCATGATTAAGACGTTTTAAATACTTGATTGAGGAGAGAACTTCTTCATCCAACTTATATTGAGACGGTAATTTTCCAATATCAATTGCAACATAGCCATTGAAATTATGTTTATTTAATGCTTTTAGTGTTCCCTCCCAGTCAATAGTACCTCTTCCCACTCCTAAATGCTGATTATCTCTTCCATCATTATCAGAAGCATGTACAAAAAAGATTTTACTCCCTAATTTTTCAACGGAGAGAGGGATTAATTCTTTCTGAGCATGAAGGTGTCCACAATCTAGTACTGCTCCAAAATTATCTGAATTTACCCAATCAAACAATCTTAATATGGCATCAGTATTAGAGATTGATTCATGAACTCTCGGTTCCAAGCATAGACGCAGCCCTCTATCAAAGGCAATTGCATCACATTTTTTAATGCTGTTAACAATGATATCCCAATGATGATTCCAATTAAATTCTTGTTCTATTTTTATCTTCAAGGACACATCAAATTCAATAGAAGTATCATATGGTTGCGCTGAGAGATATTTTATAGGAGGCATATGAGAATCCAATTGAATGGTTTCACATCCAAAAAAGTTTGCTAAATCGGCAGATTTTTCGAATAAATCGATATATTTTCTCCAATCCTTGCTCATCAATTCAGGAAATACCGCGCATAAATTATTTACTTTTAAATCAAGAGACTCCAATGTTTCTTTTATTTCATCTCTGTGATTTAATTCATCCATTAAATTTTTTCTTCGCATTGCTTCAAGTTCAGTAGTGTGGAATCCAAGTTCTTTGATTTGTACTAAAGCTTTCAAAATACTCTTAATATCAAAAGATTCGGCATATTTCTTAAATTTAGAAATAGCATAAAGCCAGGCACAACAAAATTTTAAATCCATATTTCCTCATAAGTTCGCTCTGTTATTAATAATTTGAATTTAGCTAAAATTTAAAATTTACCTACATATTTGAATTTAATTTAGAGAATCAATCAAATTATGCCAATTAGAGATATTAGATTTTAAGAAAGTTCTAATAAGGTTTAAACAAGATTATAAGCCATTTTTCTTTTAATTAATAGACTATGATAATCACATTATTAGTCTTTATTGCGACTCTTATAACTGGTTTTGCAGTAGGATTGGAATTAATTCAAGCTTTTTTCAAATCAAGGAAATCCTCCCCGTTATTATCCAAGATTTATTTAAGCCTTACTTTATGTGTTTATTATGTATTTGAATTTTCAATTGCACGTTTTTTAATTGAAACCAGAATCATATACAGACCCGATTATGAACAATTTCGCTATATTTTCGACATTTTACTTGGATTGGTAGGTTTCTATGTGTTAATAGATATTAAAATTATTAATCCCCGCAAGAATTTCAAATGGAAAGCATTGAACATCATCCTTGGGACCAATTTGATGACTACTGCGCTTTTTTTAATTCAGTTTTTTCCTTCTATAAGAGATAATAGTATTGGATTGCTATATTTAATCAATAATCAGATAGATATAATTGTTCTAATCTTTCTTTCGGTGATGAAAGTCTATGGTTTAGGAGGTTTCTTTTTTTATTTGGTTCAATTATGTATTTTACTTTATAAAAGCAACCTATACAAAAAGGCCACACTTCTCCTTCTTTCATTGGGTATTCTTTCTTTGTTCTTTGCTATTATAACGGTACCCGTCTGGGATGTTGTTTTTAACTTAGATGTGGATGTTATTCTCTTATTTTGGCTAGGGACCTTTATATTTTTGCTCAGTGCCCGTTTAAATCGTATTTCATTTAAGATCTTAATGGACATTAAAGAAATCATATTTGTGCTAAATAGTGGCATTCCATTATTCGCCTTAAGCAGCCAGAAAATTGATTCTCATTTGGTCGGTTCGGCACTGGTTGGTGTGAATACAATTATAAAAGAAATCTCTGGTTCAACCAGGAAGGGATTAAAATCTATTGATCATGGAGATAATAAACTTCTATTTGCATATGGAAATTATTGTTTTATAATGATAATGGTGGAACAAGAGTCTGAATTATTATACTCAATGATGAAATCATTACTTCTGCAGTTTGAAGCTCAATATGAAGCTGCACTCAAGCATTTTCAAGGAGATGTGTCGATATTTCACTCTGCAAAGGAGTTAGTGGATGCTACCTTCTCACAAATCGAATGGAAAGAAGATTTACGTATTAAATGATGCATTTTTATTGACTGTGGTTAAATTCATTTAGTAGGAAAATTTATCAGATATTAAATAGTGATGAAAAATGGCAGAAAAGGATATTCTTGAATTAACTGAAGATGAGTTCAAGCAAATGTCTGATTCAGACAAATGGGAACTCATCTCATTTATTAAAAAAGTGATAGAGGATTTGAAAATTAGAGCTGATAAAAACTGTGAAGAATGTGAAAAAACGTATTTAACTGCAGAAGACATCAACATAGATCTATTTTTTCAGGATTGGAGGGAGTGTGCTGAACGGTGTGAGGTGTGTGGTAAAGAAGAAATGCGCAATATGTGCCAACTCCAATTTGAATTAATAAATCACCTAGCTAATTCTCTTTTAGACGTGCAGAGGAAACAAAATTTATTAACACAATTAGTTATAAAACGGGATGAGGCAGGTTCCAAGCTTTTAAACGAGTTTTTGAAAAAAGCAAACGAAGAGAAAAAGAAAGATAAACGACTAGACGATCTCTATCGCTAACTTCTATTGTAAGCATTTAATTGAAAAAATGTGATACCAAATTATATTAATTCGCCTTTTTCTTAATTGAACTACTCCTTCCGAAAGGAATGAGATTCGTGTACATCCTTCCTTCGTGTTGGAGCTTCCTCGTTCCTTGAGACTTGAGACGTTCCTATGCAAATCCGAAAGAATATTGAGGGCTCTTACGGTCTCTCCGGAGGCTTGAAGTCCCATAGTCCCTACAGCAGTATTGTCATAGTAGTAAACATCTCTTAAATTAGCTTAGAGTGTGAAAGGTTTTTAATTGTTTTTGGAACAAAAAAAATGGAGCTCAATTCATCTCCACGCTAATACATGGAGTCTTCTTGAGGGATGATGATAAATTCTACCATGAACTCTTATCTTTTTTAAGAGTTAAACCACGAAAAGCTAATGATAAAAGTAAAGAATATATATCATTATTAAGAATTAATTTAACTACTTGAATTTTTTAAGAAGTTTATGGTAACTTGCTAAGAAAATGAAAATATTAGTACTAAATGGGAGCCCTAAAGGAAATGATCTCAGTGTTACCATGAAATATGTGCATTATATCGAGCAGCTATTTCCGGAAATTGAATTCAAAAAAATTGCTATTGGACAATTATTAAATAATATGAAAATCCAAGAATCCAGGCTTTCACAAATATTCAATGAATTGAGGGAAGCCGACGGAATTTTATATTCATTCCCAATTTACACACCACTTATCCCAGCCCAGTTAAAAAAATTCATTGAGATCCTGTTTGAGAAAGATTTAACAGATTTAAAAGATAAATATGCAGCAAGTCTCTCGACTTCAATGAAATTTTATGATATTGCAGCCCATAATTATATTCATGCTATTTCAGAGCAATTAAATATGAACTTTGTGGGATTTTTCTCGGTAGGTACTTATGATTTTTTGAATTTTGAAGAGAGAAAAAAATGGTATTTATTCATGGAGGATTTTATCATGACCCCTCAAGAACACTCCACCTTTCAAGGTGGAGATGAATTGAGGTCTATTTTTTTTTGTTCCAAAAAAAATCAGAAAAGCATCATACTCAACTCTATTTAAGTGTGTTGATTTGTTTTCCTATATATAGATGAGTAAAGCCATCAAGTTACGGATATTCCCGAACGAGAAGCAACGGATTCAAATACACGACACCATCGGCTGTGCACGCTTCATTTTCAACCAGATGTGAGCAGAACGG
>SHMU01000222.1 GCA_008080765.1 Promethearchaeota archaeon
CCGTTCTGCTCACATCTGGTTGAAAATGAAGCGTGCACAGCCGATGGTGTCGTGTATTTGAATCCGTTGCTTCTCGTCCGGGAATATCCGTAACTTGATGGCTTTAATCATCTATATATAAGAAAACAAATCATCACACTTAAATAGAGTAGAGTATGATGATTTTCGGATTTTTTTTGTTCCAAAAAAAATAGACCTCAATTCATCTCCACCTTGAAAGGTGGAGTGTTCTTGAGGGGTCATGATAAATCTCTGTAGGTTATCAATAATATATTAAAAATGTTAAAAATAGTAACAGATTTTAATATAAATTGTTCATGCGAATGTTGGAACAAGTCGCTTATTCACACATCTTAAAACCTGTCGCCTCTATAGGAAAGAGTTTGGATAAATCCATTTCCGACTACTTTTACTCCTTTTCATGAGAGTAATCGCTCTTTCATTAAGGTGAGGTCTCATGTATGTCTCTCGAAATGAAAGTTTTTTTACAAATGAGGGAATTCCTCAGATCCACGCAGGATATCAATTCAATCCTATTCGCGGGGTTCTCTTTTTCTCCTCCTTTTCAAGGTATTGGTAGTTATAGTTAGTAAGCTGTTTCTCGTTTTAAAAGATTATATATAGAATATATAGAATTAGGTAAGAAATATGTCTCACAACTTATATAAGTATCCTACATTCTAAGTGTATATAACATAACGTAAGTTTAACAAAAAATGACTGAAAAACCAAATATAAATTCAATTAAAACGGAATATACAAATAAAGAAATAGTAGGTTATTCTCTATCGGGTGTAGCGGATACCCTTTCGTACCAAATGTTCTCCTTTTATATCTTCAATTATTATATCGCCGTAAAACAACTTCCGGTACTCTGGATTATCATAGGCTTCATGATATGGACCGTATGGAATGCAATAAACGACCCATTAATTGGAATTTTGTCTGACCGCTCTACCTCTAAATATGGAAGGAGGCGTCCATTCATTGTTTTGGGACTATTGCCATTGATCGCCATCATTATACTTCTCTGGACACCGTTTGGAAATCAAATTGGACAATATATCTACTTTATAATTATTATTCTCGCGTTTGATACCTTTTATACTCTTTACAGTGTTAACCAAGTATCCCTGTTTCCAGAGATGTTTCAGAATCTTGATCAAAGGGCAAAAGCAAATAATTATAGACAAATATTCAATATAATTGGACTTCTTTTTGCGGCAATCATTCCAACACTGTTCGTTCCTACCAGCGTGGAACCAGGAACCGAAGCGGGTTATTTTATTGGTTCCATCATTATGGCAATATTGGCAGCTGTGTTTGGATTGTTGTTTGTCAAATTTGGCCTAAGAGAACGTGTAGAATATTCAAAAGACCCTCTGAAAGCTCCTTCCTTTAAAGATTCCATAAAATTCACTCTTAAGAATAAAGCGTTCAGATCCTATGTGGTGGTAAATCTCTGTGTATGGTATATTTTTGGACTGGTGCCAATTATTAATCCATACTATGCCCGATTCATTCTCGGCGTTGAGGGGGGATTTGGTGCCTCCATCTACTTGGCAATTCTTTTCATATCTGCGATGGTTTTCACAATTCCTTGGAGTAAAATATTCGCTAAATATGGACCTAGAAAAGCAGAAATTTATGCTATTATCTGTTTGATTTTTGCTATGTCGCCATTTTTATTTATGCTGGGACCAATCTTAGCTATCTTCACTTATATTATCGGAGGGTTTGGATTTGCGGGTATAATGTTCGGTAGAGACATTTTAATGAGCACAGTAATTGATACGGATGAGATTGACGTTGGACTACGGAGAGAAGCATCATATTACGGTGTAAATGCTCTTATCATCCGATTCTCTACTATTGCGGTCTATTTGTCTGTATTCTTCATCTTTTGGGGTATTGGATGGGGAGTAATTTATGATCCTTCAAATTACACACCCCAGACAGATATAGGTATCTTTATACTCATTTATTTCCTCCCGGTTATTGCCATGATGATTGGATTGTTGGCAATCTCTCGATTTCCGGTAACAAAAGAAAGATATGACGAAATGCAAAAAGAGCTCGATAGAATCCACGATGAAAAGGCTAAAATGGTGGATCTCGATGAATACAACCAGATCCTATAAATTTTAAAAACCTTTTTTATTAAATCTCTCCCTTTTTTTATATTTATTTCTTTTTACTTTTTTAAATATCTTGATTAAACGTTATTATTTATATTTACATTATATACCAGTTGAAGTAATTGTATCTTAAATGATGGAGATCTCTCTATTATATATTTGAATAAACTAAGTTTAACAATTAGATTTTACTATATTTTACAGCTCATTTTTATTGCTCATGATAGGAATAGGAGCAAATTTTAAATAAAACATTGATTCTAATGTTATATATAACACTATATAAAAAAATGTGAAAATGACTGAAAAAAACAAATCAGCTGAGACAGAATTTAGCACAAAGGATATTATTAGCTATTCTTTTGCCGGAATTGCGGATACCATGTCATACCAGATGTTTTCATTTTACATCTTTAATTATTATATCGCTGTAAAGCAATTGCCTGTGCTCTGGGTTGTTATAGGCTTTATGATATGGACAGTATTCAATGCGCTTAATGATCCTCTTTTAGGGGCCATATCAGATAGAACTTCTTCAAAATATGGGCGCCGGCGCCCATTCATTGTTTTAGGATTGATTCCGCTCATCGCATTGATTATCTTGTTATGGACACCTTTCGGACCTGATTTAGCGCAATATATCTATTTTCTAATCATAATAAACCTCTTTGACTTCTTTTACACGATGTACAGTTTGAATCAAACATCCCTATTTCCTGAGATGTTCCAAAATCTTAATCAGAGAGCGAAAGCGAACAATTACGTGCAGATTTTTAATATCATCGGTCTTCTTCTTGCGGCAATCATTCCAACACTGTTCGTACCTACGAGCGTAGAACCGGGGAGCGAATTTGGTTATATTCTTGGTTCCATCATTATGGCAGCATTAGCAACAACATTCGGATTGATTTTTATAAAATGGGGTATTCATGAGCGCGTAGAATATTCGAAAGATCCTTTAAAGGCGCCTTCTTTCAAGGATTCTGTGAAATTTACATTTAAAAACAAGTCGTTTACTCGATATGTGGGAACTAATCTTGCGGTATGGTTTGTGTTTGGATTGGTACCCATAATTAACCCATATTACGTTAGATTCATACTTGGTGTTGAATCGGGCTTTATTTCCTCGATATATTTGGCAATTCTATTCATTTCTGCAATAGCATTTATGTTGCCCTGGAGTAAACTCTTTTCGAAGTATGGTCCGAAAAAAGCAGAATTAATGGCACTTGGAGCGCTCATTATTACAATGATTCCATTCTTGTTCATGTTGCATCCTATTCTAGCTATATTCTCTTATATGTCTGCTGGAATTGGCTTTGCGGCGGTAATGATGGGGAGAGACATAATGATGTCTACCATTATAGATGCGGATGAGATTCAAGTAGGGATACGGAGGGAAGCTGCCTATTATGGAGTAAATGCGCTTATTATCCGGTTATCGACGATTGGAGTATATCTTTCGATTATGTTGGTATTCTGGGGCATAGGTTGGGGTGTAATTTATGATCCCTCGATTTACACACCTCAGACTAACATAGGCATCTTTTTACTGATGTACTTTATTCCTGCCATAGTTTTAGCATTAGGACTCCTCGCCCTAACACGGTTTCCCATAACTAAAGAAAAATACGATGAGCTGCAAAAAGATTTAGATAATCTTCACAATGAGAAAGGTAAAGTGGTGGATATTAATAAATATGATGAAATACTTTAATCCTTTAAACTCTTAAATTCTTTCTTTTTATTATTTGTTTTATTTCTTTAAAACATTCTTTCTTGTTAATATTTGTAGTTGTTTCTTAAGGATGCAATTGGTAAGATACAATGAACTAAAACGCATGAACTTGAATTTGCTATTAAACAGAGTTTTGAACTGAAATGATAAATTTATATTAACTTTATGTGTTTTTTTAAATAAGAGAAATATCATCTTTTTACTATCACATAATTTGAATAAGAATGTCCGGCAAAAAAAAAAGAGAGCCCCTATAATTGTATCATCTTCTGATATCGAAAGAGCATTTAAAAAGGTCGAAGAATTTCAAAATCTTCTCAAAAAGGGAAAAACAAGGCAACAAATCATTAAAAGTTTAATTAAATTAATAGAAATTGAAGATGAGTCTGACTAAGATTATTTTTAAAGTTGGGTCTGAAATAGATATTCTATGTATCCTTATTGGTGGCTTAGCACTTCCAGCATATAATGTTGCAAGAACCACTTTAGATATAGATATTGCTATATATGCAAAAACTCAAGAGGAACTTGATATATTTGTAGATGCTCTATCGAAAGAGGGAATCCAAACCACTCAAACTCCCAAAATAACCCATCAATTATTCATAGTTTTTGGGAGGAATAATGAGGCTGAAATTTGGTTAAAACCGTGTGATAGCTTTAATTGGGACCAGGAAATGATACAAAAGACCTTTTCTATTGAAGAAAACATGAAGGTATTATCCCTTGAAGATTATATCTTAACAAAATTGGCAAGAACTGATCGAAGTTCAATAGATATTAGTGATATTGTTCAATTATTAATAGCTAATTTGAATAAAAAAAAATCGATCATGTGAGATCCTTTTTCAAGAAGGAATATAAGGAAACATTAAAAGACTATGATGTTATCTTTGAAAGCAAAGGATGAAAAATATTGACTGGTGGAGTTGCTGATGTAATTATTGTAATGAATTCTATTTTATTTGCAATGATACTCTTTTTTCTTAAATTTACTCTCACGATATTGATAAGTGTGTTCTTATTTGTTCTCAGTTTCTTTGGAATATTCATTTTCTCTGAATATATGGCGTTATTCCAATACTTCAAGAATTATTTTGAATTAGAGAATGAAACTCCTCCCAAACTTCTATTAAAAAAACATTATATCAGTATTGTGGGAAGTGGTATATTAATAGGCTTAATGCTAATATTTATTCTTCTCCAATTTTCATATTATAGCACTTCTGATTATGCAATTTATTTAGAAGTTTTAACTTCCATAGTCTTTTGTTTTGTTTCTATCATTTGGATAATTGGATTTAGAAGTTTAAGAACTTAATATTACATTTTAACCAACATAAAGAAATAGTCAATTCAAATATAATTGATTCTGAGTATCCCACTTTTAAATTGAATTAGATAAATGTAAAGCAAGAATTTGCAGAATTATTGATTTTTTGGTTAATTTTCCAAATGAATGATAAATTATAAACTCTTTCATCTAATTTAATAAATTAACGAGTTCTACCTGTTTTC
>SHMU01000223.1 GCA_008080765.1 Promethearchaeota archaeon
AAGACTGCATTAGTTTGAGGCGATTACTATACGAAAATTAATATGGAAAGCTTCTCATATTTTATCAACAGTCTTTTTAAATTAAGATTGAAATCTCAAACTTTTGGAATTATTTCTTTAGACTAAATATTAAAGAATTAAGTTATAAGCAAAAGATTTTAATAGTATTTCATTTAGAATAGGTCCTAGTTAAAAAAAATATTTAACTGAAAATATATTTTATGATAAATATAATAGAAATCTAATAAAAAATCGATACTAGTTAAATAACAATTAAACACTAGTAAAATAAATAATGATGCCAATAATGAAAATAAAACGAAGAATTAGGAAGTTACTTTCCTTAATTGTATTATCAGTGATAATTTTGAGCTTTATTACTACGTCGCTTTTTCTAATAAATTCATTTTCAACTAATAAAACATCTACAATGTTTAAGAATCCTAATAATCAACTTAAGTCCCAAGCGAGTTATGAAATATTCTATTCGAAAGAATGGTTAGAAGATAATAGTTTCAACCCCCCCGCATCAGCTTGGAATAATTTAAGTGATGGAGATACTTCAGATGTTAATGCTTCTTTATTAGGTGGAGAGGGGCGCTTTGAAGTGTTAGGTGAACAGCATACCTTTAATGAATCGTGGGATTTAACTAATCCCCAAAATCAAACAGATTGGGAATTGGATACACAACCCAAATGGGCATACTATGATCCAAATATTGATCCTAACAATATCTATCCTGATCTTAAAGAAAAGAATTCTAGTGGTTTATGTGCTTCTCACTATTGGGAAGAGGGAGCGGATCAAATAGCGGTGGTTAATTGGAATCATACAGTTAATATGAATGATTATGGAGTTGATAGTATGCTTGATTATAACATTACTTCTGCTTCTTTAACAGCATCTTTTTACGCAAAAGTACAAGCTACAGTCTCAGAGGATGAGGGGGGATCCAATGAATTTACTGGAGCAATTGATGTGTTAACAGACGAGTTTATAGACAGTGGAGTTAATGATTCAAATGGTCAGCCTTTCCAAGGTCAAACAGGAGATTTTGCCCGATTTTTTGTCTTAATATCAGATACTGAATATATTAATCATGAAGAAGTCGCCTATTTTCAATCCTCCACCCTCGGTCAAGATATTCCAGAAATTGATGAAATTTCTAATGGAATGATGATAACTGACTCTGAGGAGGATTTAATATCATATATAAACAATGCTTTGCAAAATAATTACATTAATTTCACGATTTCAGTGGGAATATATATAAAATGTGAGGATAACTTTGCTCAAGATGCCGATAATTGGACGCTTTTATCAATTACAGGGCTTAATTTAACATTCACTTATAAAAAAATTATTGATAAAGGAACCACATTATCATGGCAACAGACGGGAGATCAAATAAATAGCAGTCAATATAGCATAATTAATGCAACACTTGGTTTTGAGTATAAAGTAGATCAAGACTGGCTTAATGCTACAAATTCATTAAATTCAGAATTACGGATAATTATCAATGGTTCTCAATATTCCGAAACACTCGAATTAAGAAACGCACCTACTTCATTTCAAGATGCGAAAACAGGAGGGTTTGACATAACAAATTTAATAAATTATGATGTCAACATATCTCTTTCAATTCAATTGTATCTTGCCGATGAATTTGACTTAGAACAAAAAGTAACGGTTTCGATTGATAATGTTTCTTTGCTAATTTGGTATAAAGAAGAAAAACAAGAGCAAACAACCGATTACAGCCTATTCATGAATGGTAATGATAGAACTTTTTCAAGGTATTATGAGGTTGGAATTAATGAACTCGTAAATGTTTCATTTAATTATAAGAACAGCACGGGAGGTTTTATCCAAAATGCATCTGTTATTTTGCAAGGTTATGGAGCTCCACAGAATTTAGATGAAGATGCCCAAAAGGAATTATATAATATTACGATAGATACTGCACTGTTAGAATTTGGAGAAAGTTATTTCAGTATTAGTGCTTCAAAATTTACTTATGAGACAATAGATATAGATATAACAATAAATGTAGTAAAACGGAATTCTTCTCTTGAAAATGTTGAATTAAATCAAATTCCTACGACCTCAATATCTCTTGATTGGAATGATGAGCTTAATATAACTTTGTCTTATAATGATACTCTAGAAAACTCTTTTATAGCAAATGCAACTGTTGAGTTAATAGGTACTGGTATCTCAGAAGTATTTTCTGAAACAGGGAATCAATATAATTTGACAATAATCCTAAACAATATTGCAATTGGACCGAACTTTCTAACAATATCAGCTTCCAAAGAAAATTATAGCATAGCAACCCAAGCCATTACAATTACAGTAAACGAAAAAGATACTCAAATGGAAGTTCGCCTTAACGGAACTACAACTACATCAAAAACATATAATTATTTGGATATCATCAACTTCACAGCAATTTATGAGGACTCTGATTCTAATTTCATTAGTAATGCTACCATACAATTAAGAAATGGCACTTCTATACTGGATAATTTTTCTGAACTTAGCTCTCCTGATCGATATGAATTATTGTTCGCTACTACGGGGTTAGTAGCGGGAGCTAATACGTTGTCGATTTATGCAAAAAAAGATAATTATTCCATATCAGTAAAGAATATTTTTATTTATGTAGAAGAAATAGGGACCAAATTGAAATTATTTCTTAATGAGAATGAAAAAGAAGCAAATGAAGTGGAAAGAATTACCGTTTCCCAAAGCATAAATATAACAATACAATATACTGATAAAAGCGATAATCATCTTACAAACGCAACGGTATATATTAGCGGAGCAGGGTTTACTCAAGATAATTTAACAGAATATCCCTTACAAGAGAGATATACAAAAATTCTTAATGGTGCCGATTTCAATCAAACGATAAATTTTTTGACGGTATATGCTAAAATAGATAATTATACAGCTCAGATTATTTCATTTGTAGTAGAGATCATAGAGGGAAATTCCTTCTGTGAATTGCTTTTAGATGGTGTAAATAAAACAGATGATCCTACATTAGAAATCACTATCAACACTATACTGAATATTTCTGTGATATATACTAATCAAAGCGGTTTGCATATCCAAAATTCCAATATAACCCTTATTGGAGAAGGGTTATCTTTAGATATCCCTTATAATAATTCTAAAGGTTTTAATATACTTCTGATTAATACATCTGAGCAATTGAGCATTGGGGTTAACTTATTTACAATTGTTGCTGAAGGTACAAATTATCAAACTCAGACCATAGATCTAAGATTGATTTTAAGACGGATAAACATACAGATTAACCCAATTATTCATAATGAAACTATTTCAACAACACCATTCCACTCATTTGAAATATCTGTTGTTCTTAACAATACAGACTTTGGAGGTTTATTGAGAAACGCCACAGTAACTTTTAGCTGGGCATTTGGTGTAGGATTTTTAAATGATACGGATGATGACGGAATATTCACTACTACTTTAACGGGTGTGCCACAAGGAACTTATACCATTAGAATTTCTGGAGATGGAGGCGATAATTATGATATCGAATCCTTTAATATAATTGTGAGTGTGATTATACCGGAAGAAACCTTTTTAATAACGTATTTAACCTTGATAGCAAATTATTTAACAGCACAAGAAGAAACCGCATCCTTCCGGAGGGGTTTGATAATATCTATAGTTGCAGGTGTTTCTGTTGGAGCAGGTCTTACGAGTTATTTATTAATATATCGACTATATTTAAGATACCCTCCGGAGATAAGAAGATTAAGAAAATTCAGAAAATCATTGAAGAGAAAGAATATTCCTGATGTGAAAGTAACAAGTCGAAAAGAAGGATTCAGAAGTACTCTGAATCAATTACTGGGAAGAGAATTTCAAACGAAGGTATTTAAGAAATTTAAATGACTATAACATTGAAAAACCAACATTTTAATACAGAATCAATTATTTTTTATTTTCCATTACTTATTTTTTTAATTTTTTAGTATCTCTATTCTGATATTTTTGAACTAGCATCCCTTAAATGATGCGGATCTGTAATTCATCGAAAGTGCATATTATGGAAGATGCGTCTTACATTCACTTCGAACGCTTTCCATCCTGCGTCCCTTAGTACCTACGGAAGAATAAGGATTATTTAGTGGTTTTTTAAGCTCTCCTCATTATCATCGGTAATAGCACCTTGTTTTAAAGGGCGATAAGCTATGATGAGTTAGCATAACTGTAAGTAGGTAAATCAACACCACTCTAAAGAGCCGGTGCTTTCTCGCATACTAAGGGCTAAAAATGGATAAAGGAAAGGAATCATAGTGAAGAACTATTTTTACTTATTCAAGAAATTGAAGCGAAAAGTATTGTGTCATAAAATTTTCCTCTCAATTGTAAATATTTTCTTAATACGCATTCTTTTAGAAACCCACAATTTAAAAACAAATTTATAGAGGGTGTATTCTGCGTGACCACATGAGCTTCTATTCTTTTAAATTCTAGGTGTTGAAATCCCACCATTTTAATCAATTCAACAGCTTTTTTTCCATAACCATACCTCCAATGAGAAGGTACAATCCAGATACCTATTTCTGCCCTGCGATGCGTCCAGCTTATATTCCAGAGATTAATTAATCCAATGCGGAGTCTATTTTTAGCAGATTTTCTTTTATTTTTTTTGCTTCTTGTACTTTTGTCTTTGTTTTTTTTAGAATTTTTATTTTTATTTTTATTTTTCCCTTTGCTTTTACTATTTTTATATTCAGGATTTTCAATTTCAATAATATAACTAAACTGCTGTCTATTTTCCCATAATTCGAGAACTCTTTTTACAAACTTTTTGGCATCCCCTAATGATGGAAATGGGGCTAAAACCATATATTTCGTGATTCGTTTATCTTTCGCACCATTATAGAGAAATTGCGCATCATTTTTAGTCAACTTTCTAAGATAAATATCACCATCATCAATTTCTTCTACAATTTCTTGATTGTAATACATTTTTCTAATTAACCCTTTTTGAACTACTCCACCATAAATGGTGGAGATTCATCTTTCGCAAGACGAAGTTCCTTGTTCCTCGAGGTGTGCCGATACAGATTCGTGAGAATACTGATGGGTCTTACCTCCTCTCCGAAGGCGTGACTTCCCGTAGTCCCTACGGTAGGGGTATCATCATGGATGATCATGAGCGGGTTCTCGGACACTAACGCGAGAAGCCCTTTATACAGAAGGTTAAGGGAGGCGTTTACATCCCTGTCGTGATGCGTTCCGCAATGGGAACATGTCCACTCTCTCATGTCCAGTGTGAGGTGATTGGTTTTCTCACCACATGCGGAACAGAGTTGAGAAGACGGATGAAA
>SHMU01000224.1 GCA_008080765.1 Promethearchaeota archaeon
TTAGTCGAATCGTAATATAATAATAAATAATATTGTTAGGGGTAGGATAGGATTCTTTTGACTCGCAAAAAAAAGCAGTTATAGAGATTATACTAAGATGATCTGAGCAAAATAAGAATATGCTTCTTAATGAATCTCACTTCAACTATGGATGAATGAAACACAATGAAAAAACCTAAAGAAAAGTAAAAGATAAAAAAATAAAATTAGGATAAAGTATGTGTTTGGATTTCAAAACCTTCTTCTCGTAACTCAAGAGCTTCCCAAAACTTTCCAAAAAAAAGGGCGATTGCCGTTTTCTCTTTCCATTTGACCGCAGAATACACATATCCGTTGAAATTGGGTATTTCTCTTACTTTGGTGGGATCGTCATCATAATCAAATTCAGCAACTTTTACGGTGTGGTTGATAAAATCCAACTTGTAAGAAATTAAAATCTTGCTTTTATTAATATTTATGGTCATTTTTTCGTGGGGGTTTTATCTATTCATATAAAATGAGCAATTTAAACTCCGATAAAAAATGGAGGCGGGGAAAACCAAGAAAAAAGAAAGAACAATAAATAGATATTTATAATATCTGAGAACATTAAGACTTAACTTCTTCTTAATACTCAAAAGAACTAATAATGAATGAAAAAATATGGAAAAATAAAAAAATAGAAAAATTAAAATAAAAATATAAAGTGAAATGAATCTGGACAATAATAAGAATAAAAAGTAGCTGTTAGCTCTGATGTTTTTGAATGGTTTTTATTAATTCAGCGTGGTAAAATTCGATTATATTGTCTATAGTGGTGGTTAGATCGGTAAAAGCGGTTTTATTAATGTAATGCTCAATCTCTTGCAATTCTGAAGAAATGTCTTGCTGGATGTGTGAGCAGACCTTTTCAATCATCTTTGGTAATGCTTTAAGAAGTTTAGATTGTAAGGGCGTTTTTTTCGTGGCTGGTGGGGGATCTGGCTCTGGAGTGGAGTTGGGGTTCGGATTAGGCTTTAGCTTTGACTCTGGTTCTGATTTTGTTACTTCTTTATTTTTTTTCTTAATAGCTGGTTGGTTAATAGCTGGTTGGTCTTTTTTGGTGTGAATGGCAACTAATTTTTGCTTTAGTTTGGGATCTAAATAGCTGTTAATTGGGGTAATACAATCATCAGTGATCACTTGCGTTCCTAATGTAGTAATTTTAATCGGTTGCGGGCGGGTGTCTTGTCTTTCGATAAGATTGTTCTCTTGCAATTTTGAAAGGATTTGCGAAAGATAATGTTTCGATATGGTGAGGTGGGTTTGAATGTCTTGGAAAAAAATGGGTTTTTTGGTCTCTTGCTTTGAAAGTAAAAATAATAAAATGGCTTGATAATGGGTTAAACCTAAATTTAAGCTGTTCGGCATTTTTCTTCACTTTTTATAAGTGTTAATATTTTTGTTAACTGAGTTAATATTGGTGTTAACTACCTAAGTTAAGATCTGTGTTAACATTGTTAATACTTGTCTTAATTTATAAAGAAAAAAAATTCTCATAGTGTAAAAAACCAAGAAAAAAAGAAAGACAAGGCTCTAACTAACAAAAAAAGAGAAGATCATTCTTATCCTTATAATTAATGAGGAAGAAGAAGCTGTATTCTTATGGGATCTCATAAGAATCATTAGAAAATTAGGAATGAAATATTTAATGAAAGAAAGCAAAAGGCAGAGAAAAGAAAAGGAAAGTATGAGGATGTGAATGGTTAACCCCAATTTTTTAGAATGTGCTGTAAATCACATTTCCCGTGTCCTTATCGAACATTTTTTTACATCTTAAACAGATAAAAAATGTTCCGTTATCGAATAGCTTCTCATTACAGAAACAATCAAACTTAGTTTTTGTGAGGGTGTAAAGGTCTATTTCTGCTTTCTGCTCTCCTATCTTGGCGTCGATTATCTCGGTAAACTTGGGAATCCATTTTAACAATTCCATATATAGCGATTCTCCAAGAGTTTGCTTCTCTAAGGGGTCTAGATCTTTGATAAAAGCATAGCGTTCCTTTAAAAAATTCATTATGTCATCTGTTATTATATCAAGTGTCTTATTGACCATCGGCGATCATCTCCTTTTTAGTTTTAAAGATTTCGGGTTTATGATTCTCGACGATCCAGTGGGCAATATACTTAAAAAAGTGTAGAATGTCCCCGTTCTGAAAGTCTATCTTGACTAATTTCAGTTTAATCTGGTCTTGATTGATGGGATCGGACTTTTTGATATACTCGATTACAACTCGTAGGGGCATGTCGTGAAAAATCTCGTCGTCGTCTATAAAGTCAAAATGGATCGTGTCGGGATCTATGCTCTTTTCTTCTAATAGGCGTTCTAACCATTTGTTAAACTCATTGTTCATATAAGGAAAATAGAATAAAAGCTTATAAATGTGTATAGACTTATGATTTACTTATTTTCATCGAAAAATCGATACGATAGAAAGTAAACAAAAAAGGAAAGCATAGAAGAAAAGAAAAGAAACTTAAAAAGGAAAGGATAAAAATAAAAATAAAAGAATGGGAAAGAAAATTAGGTAGTAGAATCTTTTACAGGGAGAGTCTTCAACTTTTCTTTCTCTAATTCCAAGCAAAAGTCAAAAAGCTCGTTGTAGTTGTCGGGGTCTCGAAAAAACGTTCAGAGAGTGAGACTAACCGATTGTGATTAAGATAAAGCTCTGAGGGGTTAAGATTATACAATGAAGAGGGCAGTTCCCGAAGATGATTGTTTGCAAGCCTAATGTTTTGGAGAGCTTTCAAATTTCCGATCGTTTGAGGTATCTTCGAGATCTGATTTCCTATAAGGTTAAGATGTGTAAGCTTGGTGAGATTGCTAATGGACGGAAACTTTCTTAAATGTAAACCCTGTAATTTTAATACTTCCAATGAGTCAAGATTTTGAAATATCTTAGGAATAATGGTAAGCTTATTGTAAGAAAGAGATAACTCCTTAAGCTTGAAAAGGTTACCTAAGGATAGCGGGATGGAGGAGAGTGAGTTAAAAGAAAGATTTAATTCTTTAAGATTAGGAAGCTCTCCAATCGAGGCAGGGAGGCTTGTAAGACTGTTCTGCGAAAGGTCTAAGGTCTCTAAGGAAGTAGCGTTCGAGATCGAATCTGGAAGCGAGAAAAGAGAGCATTTTTGAAGTGTAAGATGCTTAATTTTTGATAATTCAATTTGATTCTCTAATTCGGGTAAATCTTTAATCTTAATTCGAGAAAGATTAAGTGTCCCATCCCCATCGTAAATCATATGCTTTTTATCTTGCAGAGAAATCATTTCGATACCAATCGCAGAGAGTTCTTCTTTTGACAAAAGCGTTAACATGCTGGAATCTTGTAAGTATTTTCTCACTGTGGAAGAGCCGGTCTTCCATCTCCGTCCGATCTCCTCTTTAAAGACTTGCTTAGCAAGAGAGTCGCCAACCTTTGTAAGCTCGTGTAATAAAGGGAATGAGAGCTTACAATCAAGAAGTCGGGTATCGTACTCGCTCTCAGCCCACGCCTGCAGATTGGAATAATGCCCCCAAAACTCAGTTTCAGGGCTAATTATAGTTTTATTACTTTCATGTGCCTTATTTAAAAATATGATAGCTTCATTAATATCCGAAATCGAATCGTATTTTTCAGGAGTGTGGGGATCAACAGCTAAAAGCAAATAGTTACACGATCTGAAAGGTTTGGGTCCTACAAAAATTGTAGTAGTATTATTTTGGAAGCGAAGTGACAAATACTTATTCACTTGAAAAATTGCTGGTTCGCTCATGGTTTATTTGTTTTATTTTAGGTTGCTTTTAAGATAAATAGAGTCCGACGTATTTAAAAAGAGAGAGAGCGTAAAATTCGTAAAATATCAATTTTATTTATTTAGGAAATTAAAAAATCCTTTATAAATCCTAAAATTAAGTGGATTTATTTTTATAAAATAACTAATATAGCTAACTTGGATCGATTACAAATGAATCTAAAATGAATGAATACAAAATACATCATATTTTTTTATTAACTCTTTTTTCTAAGTGATTGTTTTTTTGCTGTATTCTCTCCAGGCGTTATTGTAAATGTATTATGTGATGCATGCCCCTTTTTTAAATGAAGTTAAGCAATCATTTTCGAATTCATATTAGCGAATCGTTTTATAAATCTAATAAACATTTTTGAATTGAAAGGGAATCTTAAATGATTTTATAATAAATCTTTTAAATTTTTATGATTTTATGATGTTATAAATTAATTAATAAATCTTTTAAGTTTTTATGACTAGTTATTGCTTTAAAGTTCTTGTCGCAGGGGATGGTGGAGTAGGAAAAACAACGACATTAACAAGATATATTGAAGGGGTTTTTAATGAAAATACACAAATCACGATGGGAGTAAAAGTATATTCAAAGAATCTTTCTTACAAAGATAAGCAAATCCTTCTTCAGCTTTGGGATCTTGGGGGACAAGTAGAGTTTAGATTTATGCATGAAAATTATACATTGGGAGTTCAAGGGGGTCTTTTTTTACCTCCCTTGTTTTTTTGATTGTTATTAAATCTTGAAAAAATAGATACTCACAGCAAACTAGAACGCATATGGTTTTATAACATAAGATTCGAATTTGATCCAGTACTATTTTTTCTTAAAATATATACGTCTTAATCCTCTCTAGTGAAGACTTAAAAGATATAGTTAATCTCAAATAAAATTAATAATTTTATATGAAAAGAATATAGATATAAAAAAATATATAAAATTTTTTTAAAGCTGAATTTCTTCTATGTCAACGAAAAATTACCTCTTTAAGCTTATCATAGTTGGTTCCGCTGCTGTGGGTAAGACGAGTCTTTTAGAGAGATATGTGAACAATCGTTTCTTAGAGGATTATAAATTAACTATAGGGGTTAATTTTATGTCTAAAATCCTGGAGGAGAGTGATTTTAAGGCAAGATTAGTGATATGGGATATCGGAGGGCAGAAAAGATTTGAGGTAATGCGAACAGAGTTCTATAAGGGAGCAAGTGGGGCAGTATTAGTGTTTGACCTCACAAGAATGGAAACATATACTGCAATTGAAGCATGGTTGAACGAGGTGAGGCAATTTGCGGGAGAGATTCCCTTTATCTTGATTGGAAACAAAGCGGATTTAATAGAAACTATCGGGAGGGTAATAGACAAGCAATATGCCGAAGAATTTGCTCAACGTGAAAATGGTATATATATCGAAACGAGTGCAAAAACAGGAACAAATGTCGAAGATGCATTTACAGCATTTACTCGATTAATTATTAAATCTTGAAGAATATGAAACCTTTTAAAAACTGTAAGTACTAAGTTTTTTGATCCATGTTAATTTTCGAAACCTTTAAATCTTTTAGTAAGTTCGTAATCAT
>SHMU01000225.1 GCA_008080765.1 Promethearchaeota archaeon
GGGCAGAGTTCCTAAACGATAGAGCAAAATCAGAAGTTATTTAAAAAATCAAATTTTATTAATTGCATAACTCAAGTTACTAAAAGAATTGACTTCAAATGTTTTTCTATATTTTTACTAGTAAATTACAATTGAAAACCATCATTAGGTTAATTAACAATGTCAAAAAATTATCAAGTATCAATCGTGAAATATGAAAGTCCTCAAGAATCCGTTCAAAAAGCTGTAGAATTAATAGATGGATTAGAGGGGATTTCTCCAGACTCCAAGGTCTTCATAAAACCAAATTTAGTTTATTGGAATAAGAATTGCGACTTTCCTAAATATGGAATGCTTACTACTTCAAGAGTTGTGCACGATATCGTTACTCTCTTAAATAAGAAGGAATTTAGAGATATTACCATTGGAGAAGGTATTATCGGAGAAGATTCAAAGGATCAAGAAACTCCCAAAGATGCTTTTGAAAAATTAGGCTATTATAAATTAAGAGATGAATATGATGTGAAAGTATATGATACTTTCCAAAGACCCTATGAAAAAATTCAGCTAAGCGACCATATTTCTGCACGAATGAATTCCGACATGCTTCACTCTGATTTTTTAATCAATATACCCGTGTTAAAAACACATGCACAGTGTAAGGTAAGTCTAGGCATTAAAAATATCAAGGGACTTATTAGCATCCCTTCCCGAAAGAAATTCCATAGTGCAGACTCTACTTTTGATCTCCATTATAATGTTTCCCAGCTAGCAAATAAAATTCCGGAATGCTTGACCCTTTTGGATGGAATCTTTACACTTGAGAGGGGGCCCGCAATGGATGGAAAAGCTCATAGAAGTAATATCCTTGTCGCTTCCAGAGATGTTCTTTCTGCTGACATTGTCGGTTCAATGTTACTGGGAATTGATCCTGTAGATGTTCCATCCCTTGTTCAAGCCGCTAAGGACAGAAAAAGAACTCCTGATCTCTCAGATATTGAAATAAAAGGAGAAACCATCGAAAGTCTTTCTTCGCCTCATGCTTGGGATTATGAATACAAAGAAAATGACACATTGCCTTTACCCTACGCGAAGGCTGGGATTTCCGGCATTAAATACCATAAATACGATGAATCAATGTGTACGTTTTGCTCATTTTATAATGGTATTATTTTAACAGCAATCAAAACGGCTTGGAAAGGGAGAGACGGGGAACCATTCGATAACATCGAAGTTCTGACGGGAAAAATTATGGAACCTACAAAAGGAATGAATAAAACAATCCTTATTGGACAATGCCAATATGTAAAAAATAGAGATCATCCTCATATTAATGAGTTAATTGCCGTCAAAGGATGTCCACCTTCTACCGAGGATATCAAGGACGCATTGAAAAAAGCAGGCATTAAGGTAGCATCGTATTTTTTCAAAAATATTGATAAAGCCCCGCTATTATTTATGCAAAAATATCAAGGGAAGCCAGAATTTAGTGAAAAATTCTTTAGCATTCCCTAACTTTATTTTTTAGGGATTATAATTGGAAGTATAAGAATTAATGAAATCTAATGGTGTATCTCATTGGGATCAATAAATCCGATGGCTTTGTTTATCTGCTTTTGGGTTGGGTTTATTTCAAGAAACTTTATTATTTGTTCAATAGTTTGGCGCGGATTTTTCACCATCTCCTCAAAAATGATCGTTATATGCTTTCTGGTTCTAATAAATTCATCTATACGCTTATATCCTTCATTCTTAATCTTTTTAATGGCATCAAAATTATTAAATAGCATGCCTTTTGTAATATAATATTTAAGGATTCTGATAAAAATTCGAAATAAAGTCACAATATTCATATATCGAACCATATATCTCATTGTATTATGCCATTCGAGGAATCTTCCTGATTCCATATGAGATTTTACTACACTATCTACATTACGCTTTAATGCTATATAGCAAGGATTTGGTAATAGATCTTCATAATATGGCAATGCAAAAACACACACAGGATCCTTCCAGCCCCATAATTTTTTAGAGTTCTTCTCTATTAATCCTTTCAGAAGAGGTCTAAAATAGGTTACGGCATCTTTTACTTTTGCATCGTCCGGAATATCTGCCCAAGAAAGTGTTGTGCTTTTCGCCCTCGCAAGAATTTTTAGATTCGCACGATAAAAATCTTGGTTTTCATAATTTCCGTAGATATTAGTATGGCGACCAAGTCGCATATCTTTTAGCTCACCCATCCATACACCTAAACGATAAAGAATTCCCGCTAGAAGACTACTTCCGCTTCTTGGGAGACACAGAACTACTACAGTCTTTATAGATTCGCTTGACTTTTTTACAATATCTTGGGTTTCACGTGCTTTTATCTGCTTTACAACAGTCATGATATTAAGATTGTTAAAACAAAAAAAAATTTAAAATTTTCGTAGCTACCTTGTTAAGAGTAAATAAGATATAATGAATTTAAAATGATCTTTTATAAAATCAAATACTATAATTTAGACTTTGAATTACATATTATTGATGAATAAAAAGCCTAATATTATTTTGTTTATTACCCATGATCAAGGACAGTACCTGGGGTGCTATAATTCGGAGCACACTCCAAATACTTTAAATACTCCGAATCTTGATGCTTTGGCGGAGAAAGGCGTACGGTTTTCTAATTATTTTTGTACAGCACCCCAATGTAGTCCTAGCAGAGGTTCTATGAAAACTTCTCTCTATCCCCATCAAAATGGGTTAATGGGTCTTGTGAATCTTGGATGGAGTATGCCTTCAGATAATAAAACCCTGGCGATGTATTTAAAAGAAAATGGATACACAACTCATCTTCTAGGACTGCAACATGAAACCTTAGATGCAACCACTCTTGGATATGATACTATCAGCAAAAGGGGTCCTGAATTTAAATATTCTCGAAGTAGAATGGAAAAACAGTATTTCAAATTCTTAGACACACATAAGGACGATTCTCAACCATTTTTTCTAAACATTGGCACAATTGAAGTCCATAGACCCTATAGAGCCTGGTCAGATCCTGTTGATTCAGAACGGGTTCAAATCCCTCCCTATTTACCGGATATGGAAGAAATCAGGAATGATTTTGCGGAATATTATGGAAATATAGAAATAGTTGATGAAACCATTGGAAAATTACTAAACCATCTTGAACACCTTGGGTTAATGGAAAATACACTTTTCATTTACACCACAGATCATGGTGCTCCCTATCCGCGGGCAAAATGCACGCTTTATGACCCCGGCTTAAAAATCTTATTAATTATGTATCTTCCCCGGTCCCCTCTCTTTACGGGTGGCAAGGTGGTAGAAGGCCTTACTTCCAATATCGACCTTCTCCCCTCCATTTTGGATTTTATTGGAGGTAAAATTCCAGAAAATATTGAAGGCGTAAGTTTTTTACCCCTTTTAGAGAATTCTCAAAAAACTGTCAGATCCGAAATATATGCTGAAAAAACTTATCATGAGATTTATGATCCCATCAGAGGGATACGAACCAACAAGTATAAATATATTAGAAACTTCGAATCTCTAACTACTTTATATCAAATACCTGGCGATATGATGATGGATGATGTGGGCAAGGTAATGATCGAAAGAATACAGCAAACCCGTCCCGAAGAGGAATTCTATGATTTAGATAAAGATACCAATGAAAAAATTAATTTAATTAATGAACCTAATTATCTACAAGTAGTTAAGGATTTGCGCAACAGATTAACAGACTGGATGCAAAGAACTAATGATCCTCTCTTAAAAGGACGGATTAATGATAAAAGACAAGAAGTAAAGGGTCACTATTGAAATATTATTATTTTAATAGATTTTAACCCCATTTACATATGAATCTTCAGAAGTTTTATTTGGTTCGGCTATTTAATTCAAAGCGTAAAATCAGCTCATTGAGTAATTAGATTCTATACTTTTCAAACATTAATCTTCTTATTTTATATTTAAACAAGGAGAAAATAATAAGAGATAAAAATAAAAATTAGTAACATTTATATTTAAATGAGCCAACTATGAATGAATATACTAAGAAGAACGGTAAAAATTTCTTTCAAGATTTGTCTCTAACAATTAAAGAAACTGCAAATGACTGTGAGTTGTACCAAAAATTATGCAAAGATGTAGATTATGATTTTAATAGACCAGTCAATGAATCAAATTTAGGAGACATTCCTTATGTACCGTGGAGCTTTTTTAAGCAATCAAATAATAAATTCAAACAATTATTACGGGGAAATACCTTCGAAAAATTAGACTATTGGATGGAATCCTCCTCTACTAGTGGGGATCCAAGTATTGTAGGCAGATTACAATCTGATATTGAAGTATTAAAGCAAAACTATAATCGTGTATTTACAGAATTCTCCGAAAAAGATAAAGTAAAAAATTTAATTCTGTTTGCTCCTAAGAAAAGGTTTATTGAAAAGATTAAACACACATTCTACGGAAAAGATTCCTATTTATTATATAAAAGTATTGTAGATATATGGTATGGAAAAGATATTCATTATTTATTACAATTCTTTTTAGGTAAAACTATACTAAATATGGTAAAAACTCTGAAAGCCCGAGCTGTAATAGGTATTAACGGAAAAAAACTAGAAGATGAATTAAATCGGGTAGAAAAGAATAAAATTCCCACTATTATGGCAAATTCCCCTTTATGGATGCATAAGGTATTAAAAGATTTTTATGAAAAAAAGAAAAAAACCTTCGATATGAGCGACCGTTTCTACATTATTACGGGAGGAGGCGGTTGGGATGGTGTAAAAGGACGAATAAAGATGGGAAATCGAGTGGATAAGACAGAATTTGTAGAACAAATGTGTAAAATGTTTAATATTACAAAGGATAAATTTTGCGATAATTTTGCAGCTACCGAATCTCCTCTGGCATGTGGTGCTCATTGGTCCGATAAATATGATGATTTTCTCTTTCACGTTGATAAAAAATATGGGAGGATACTTGCTCGTGATATTAATACGCTAGAACCGATTACCCAAACAGGAAAGCCTGGTGTATTGGAATTAATAACACCTTATGGAGTCAAAAGTTACGCGGGTGTTGCTGTATTATTAGACGATATTATCCAAATAGAGAATTGGGAACGCTGTTCTGAATGTGGTCGTGAAGGCTCAATATTTAGAATCACGGGACGTTTAACGCCTTCTATTGGAAAAGGCTGTAGTTCTTTATTTAGTATGGATGCATATAAATTATGAGAATTAAAAACACCATATTTCTTTTTAGAAATAGCTTTTATGAGAATTCATAATTCTTAATTCTTAATTCTTAATTCTTAATTCTTAATTCTTAATTCTTAATTCTTAATTCTTAATTCTTAATTCTTAATTCT
>SHMU01000226.1 GCA_008080765.1 Promethearchaeota archaeon
AGAGTAAAGCGTTCATTGTCCGAGCGTACTATTACTTGCGAATGCGGTCATCAGATGGATAGGGACTTAAATTCCGCCGTGAATATCATAGTAACGTTCTTGACATCCGATGACTTATCGCATCAACCCTCCTTGAAGGAGGAATCCTTTCTACGCACGTGGAAGGGGTTTACCGCGACAAACAGCCCTAAGATATGCCCACCAGCTAATGCTTAGTGGACTCGTGGGAATCCCCGTCCTTTAGGGCGGGGAGGCTTCAAATGGAATGATAACACTATTAAAGATCTTTAAGTAGGCTTCTTGGGGCATTTGCAAATAATCGTTTGAATAATGTCTTAAATTTATCAAGATTTTCCTTATCCAAAATATATGGTTCTCCCACCTGGAGAGTGCCCCAATATATTTTTGCTATTTTTTCGAGTAATTCGGCAAATTTTACTGCATGGTCTATACTTCTTCCACATACGATTGCTCCATGATTCGCTAAAAGCGCTCCGTTTTTGAAACCTAACGCATCAAGTGCAACTTGTCCAAGATCCTCGGTGTGAGCCTCTCCATAAGAACTTATATTGACGGACCCTCCTAAGAATACTACTTGCTCTTCCATTATGATAGGAATCGCTTTTCGAAGTACAGAAAGCATCGTAGCATAAGTAGAATGAATATGAATAACACCATTCACTTTCTTGCGACCTTTATAAATTGCCGTATGCATTTTAGCTTCTGTTGAAGGGAGTTTACCCGTACTTAATGCTTCCCCTTCGAAATTCATGTGAACTACATCTTCTGGTTTCAAATCAACATATTGGTTAAAGGAGGGGGTAATGAAAAACTCTTCTTTATTTCCATTCCTCACACTCACATTTCCTTCACCCGCTTCTACTAAACCCTTGTTAAATATTGCTTTTGCTGCTTTTACTACATCCTCACGAAGAGTTGTATCATCTGACATTTTTTTATTTCTTATTCTTACTATTATACCTATAGACTTTATTAGGTAGATAAATATGGGTTTGTATAAAATTTTATACTATTCCTTTTAAAATTATTAATCCCATAAGGGCTAGTTATTTAAATTTAAAGAGGTTCTTTTCCATATAGAATAGGTATTTAACATGAATATGGTTTTTTGAGATTAAAAGGAGTTAAATAATTTGCCATCTGAGAATCGATTCATCCTTCATGCGGATTTGGATTGTTTTTACGCTTCAGTGGAAATGCGGGATAATCAAGAATTACAAAATAAGCCGGTAATTATTGGTGCGGATCCTAAGGAAGGAAAAGGTCGGGGAGTAGTTTCCACCTGCTCTTATGAGGCAAGGAAGTTTGGACTTCATTCAGCTATGCCTATAAGCAGAGCTTATCGATTATGTCCTCAAGGCATTTATTTACGCCCTAATTTTAATAAATACACAGCTGCTTCGAAAGCGGTGATGGAAATCTTAAAGTCATATGCAAATCACTTTCAAAAAATTGGAATAGACGAAGCATATCTTGATGTCTCAGAGAAATGTGAATCTTTTGAGGATGTGAAAATTTTAGCAACCAAAATTAAGGAAGAAATAAAGAAAAGTGTTGGAATTACCTTATCTATAGGAATTTCCACCTCTAAATCAATAGCAAAAATTGCCTCGGACGAAAACAAACCTGATGGCTTATGTATTGTTCCTCCTGATAAAATTGAAGAGTTTCTTGCTCCCAAAAATATTACACGAATTCCAGGAATTGGTAAAAAAACAAAAATTCATTTTTACAAGAAAGGAATCACAAAAATCGGCGACTTAATTGATTTGCCCTTGCCTAAGCTAACCGAATTATTTGGTAAACATGGAAAATGGATTTGGAAAGTAATCCGCGGGCAAGATACTCGAAAAGTACAGGAACTTCATGAAGGTAGAAAATCCATCAGTAAAGAACGCACGTTTTATGAAGACACTTCGGACTTTAATTTAGTCTTATCAAAAGTCCAAGAGATTAATGAGAAAATTCATAAAAAATTATTAGAACAAAAGATAAGCTATAAAACGATCACCATCAAGATTAGATTCGAGGATTTTCAAACATTTACCCGATCAAAAACTATAGACTATCCCATCTGTAATAAAGAAAAGGTAATTAAGATTTTCTTAGAATTGTTTGAAGAGTTTTTAAAAGTAAATAAAAAAATACGGCTCATTGGATTGAAACTCTCTAACTTTGAAAGAACAGCTAAAATACACCAACAATCCCTTTTAAAATATTTATATGTTTGAAGCAATAAAAGTGGTTTTCTCCCATTTTTTTAGAAAAGTTTTAGCTGCTTTCTTAGTTTTTGGACTCTTACTATGTAATTGGCTTTTGACAAATTTAAAAATCTGCTCTTTCTGTTCCGCTTCCTTAAAATATTTATCAAAAGATTCAATGATGTAACTCTTTATTAGTTCTTTTTGCTTTCCATGATGAATGCTATCTATCTTCAAGAGCTTTTCGGTGATTTGTGTTCTTAAATCTGTACGTACTTTAGCTATCTTTCCCGAATTTTTGGCCAATTGGGCAGGAACAATCGTTTTTCCAATAGAAAATAATCCGAAATACTCTTCAAAGACGGGCTTAAATTTATTTTCTGGGTCTGCACAAGCCAGATTTGCAAGAATATTAATTGCAATATATTGATGATATGTATTTGGACTATGGAGCAGTTGGACAAATGAATTAAACTCAGAATAGATACTATTTGGTTTGTGTTCACTCATATAGTTTACCACATTAAAAGAAGTTTCTCGTATCGTTGAATCTTTACTTCTAATTCCTTTTAATAATTTTACTATGAAGACTTTATCTAAAATTGCCTTTTTAGCAATTTTTTCAATATCAAGATTTTTTCCATCGATCATACCCATCATCTTACCAATTAAAATTATATGAATTCACTTTTGAAATATTTGACCCCCAATTTAACAAAGGATCGCTAAGTGTCTTAAATTATCTTCCAATTAATACATTTCCTCTCTAAAAACATAACAAAAAACCATAAAAATGTTCACTATTAGAGTCCTCGAGTTTAAAAATAAAAAGAGGAGAAAAAGAATAAAATTAAGGTAGTTTTAAAATGGGCTTACCCATTATTGGAATCCCATTATGCCCAATTACTTCATATTCCAACTTTTCAAATAACGAAAGAGTATTATTTTGAGCATTCAATTTAAGATATTGAATCCCTAATGAAATAGAAAACTTTTCGATATGCTGTAGCAGAGCTTTTCCGACATTCTGCCCTCTATAGTGTTCATCTACACATAAATATTTTATCATTCCTTCAAATTCATTACATGTATGAAATCGAGCAGTACCTACGATCTCTTCGTTTATTACTGCAATAAAGTGATGTACCCCATTCTCTTTACGATCTCTTTCGTCTTTTTCGCTCCCTCTCGGTTGATTCCACGGTTCCTTTAGAACTTTCCACCTAAGATCAAACATCCTCTCAACTTCATTTTCACAAGGATGCCTGATAATGATATTGTTCATTTTCAAGAAAGCTATATGTGTATGAAAGACCTTATTGTAATAGTATTTATTTTTTTTCTTTAAAAAATTTTGGATAGATAAAATCAATCAATAACGTTAAAAGCTCACCTTTTTATCATGACCCCTCAAGAACACTCCATCTTTTAAGGTGGAGATGAATTGAGGTCTATTTTTTTGGAACAAAAAAAATCCGAAAACCATCGCACTTAAACTATTTAAATGATGATTTCTTCTTTTTAAGTAACAGAAGAACGATTCGAGAACCAAGAATCATTCCTCTGGTGTACCGTAGGGACTACGGGATGTTACGCCTTCGGAGATAATATGAGACTTCAGGGGCTCTATTCAGAGTTGCTGGAGCTGTTGTCGAGGAACAAGGAACTTCATCTTGCGAACGATGAATCTCCACCATTCATGGTGGAGTAGTTCAAATATATCTTATCATAATATTGTTAGAATCATTTTAAATTATTAATTAAGAATTAATTATTAGAGGATATGTTATTCTATCAATTACAAGGAGAGCCAGAACGCTTTCTTAATTTCATTGGCTTGTTATATGAATCCATCGTGATTTTCATTGCAATTATTATCTTAATGCTTATTTATTTAAAATATAAAGAGAAAGGACATGAGCTTACCCTTTATTTATTCCTCATCTTTATATTCTATGTACTGGGAGTTTTTTTTTCATGGGCAGCGAAATTGGCAGTAGTACTCCGATTAGATCTCCAAGTAGAAGAATTTAGTGTAGTTGGCTGGTTTTTTTACCGAATTTTAAGCTTTAGAATAAGTGAATTTATGATATGTATCGCAATATTCCTCTCATATGTTCTCAAAGTGAAACTCTTTCACGAAGGATTTTACAATCAAAGTCATAAAATCGTTGTTATTATTTTTGGGTCTTTTACTTCAGTCTATGTGTTAATTTTTTATATGTTCCAAGACACCAGTCTTGCCGTACTTTTAGATACAATTGCATTCCTATTAACGTGTATTTTTATGGGTATGATTTATATCCCCTTCTTTTACCGATCTATGGAAGCATATAACTCGGTAAAGGAACCGCAGTATAAAAGGGCATTTCTATCCTTGGCCATTATGTCCGTGTGTTATATCCTTATCTTTTTCAACTTCTTCCTTGATAGATTATGTATCTTACTTTTTGATATCATTGGATTCACTCCTTTCTACTTTTTAGCATGGGCACTTGCTCTCGTGGCAATTGTGGGTGCCTATTATGGATATATAAGACCAAAGGCAGAAGAATAAACCCTCTAGATTTAGGGTAGGCATTGAACATTTTTTAACATTAATAATATAATAAATGGGTAAAATTGCTGGTTCTTGTTCGTAATATTACTCAGAAGGATAGATCATAAAGTGCAGAATATTTTAAGAAGAAATTAAAATTTAGAACAAGGACATCAATCTATGCTAACCTTTTTATATGTTCCAAGCTATTTGTTTAGCTTTACTTTTAGATAAGAAACAATGAAATAATAAAAAGAAAAGAAAAGAATTAAAGATAATTTTTAATTTACCTTGTTTTTTCTAAATCTTTAATCACCTTTATATTTTAATCCGACATTATTCGTCTCTTCTCTTACTTCACATCAAAAACTTGTACGAGGATTTGTGAAGCATCTGAGGAGAAAGGGATAGTTCATCTAACACTTCTTTCAAGATCAAGGGACATTCTCGCACGGTAAA
>SHMU01000227.1 GCA_008080765.1 Promethearchaeota archaeon
GATTTTGTCGCATACCGACAAATTAGAGATCAGCAAGTCTAAGTATTTTTGTCGATGAAGGTAAATTAAATATTATCTGTGATAGTTATATTTATATTTATTATCTTTGAACTACATCACCATGAATGGTGGAGATTCATCTTTCGCAAGATGAAGTTCCTTGTTCCTTGACAACAGCTCCAGCAACTCTGAATAGAGCCCCTGAAGTTTCACATTATCTCCGAAGCCGTAACATCCCGTAGTCCCTACAGTACACCAGAGGAATGATTCTTGGTTCTCGAATCGTTCTTCTATTACTTAAAATGAAGAAATCATCTTTTAAATAGTTTAGAGTGCGATGGTTTTCTCATTTTTTTATTCCAAAAAAAATAGACCTCAATTCATCTCCACCTTAAAAGGTGGAGTGTTCTTGAGGGACCATGATAAATTTGTTTAGATTCATTTTTCTTTATTAGTTTTAAATTAAGAAGTCTAAATTTTAATTAATCATTCAATATTAATTATATAGAATAATAAAAAATAGAATACTAGTAGGCATTATATAACCTATTAATTAGGCTGAAAGTAATATTATCTCTATTAATTAATAATTCATAATAGTATCATATCAAAACGAATAATAATAGGATTCAAATAATGACAAAAGAGGTTGATCTGTTTTGGGACGACGCACAATGAGGAGACACGTAAAGCAACCCCCTCGAGACAGTTTTTATTTCACAGATACGGCTCCAATGCCCGAAAATGTAATAACCATGAGTTTAGCTGAATTTGAAGCCATGAGGCTAAAACATTACATTAATCTGACTCAAAAGGATGCTGCAAATAAGATGAACGTGTCGCAACCCACCTTTTCGAGGGTATTAGATTCCGCCCATAAAAAAGTCACGAAAGCATTAATTGAAGGGAAGCAAATCAGGGTGACTGGGGGAAATGTACGTTTCAAAACCGGCTTTAAAGGATATGGTTGCCTTGAATGTGACTATGAGTGGCAGGATGAGAACGCCTCAAAAGAAAAAAAAAAGAATTGCCCAAAGTGTGGCTCATCTAAAGTCTATTTCTTGATTAAAGAACCGCTTTAGCTAGCTCAATTTCTCTTCTTTTCTGATTTTTCTTTATTTCCTCATTTTCATTTATAAAATTCTCTCATTAAATTTTTCAATACTAACGCTTTATCTCTTACAACTCAAAATAATTTCTGCAATAGAAAGTAAACAGGCAGAAAAATTTAATTAAATTACTAAATAAAAGCTGTATTAAATATGGATAAAAAATGGTATAAGTTAGCACGAACTATTGTGAAAGCCGGAAGCATGCCTTTTGCTATTAACGACACACTGATTAAGCTCCTACAAACCATCATCGAAGAGGAATATGTAGAGTTTATTATATCCGTATTTCGGAAACCTAGCCTTTCTCTACAACAAATTAAAGAAAGAATTGACTTGGATGAGGAGTCTATTTTAAAAATTCTTGAAAATTTAATGAATGAGGGAATTGTGGTGGGAACTCAATCTCGTTCATCCGGAATTATGGTTTATCGTTTACAAAATCCTTTTCCTGGCCTTTTTGAGTATACCTTAATGAGAGGGGAGACTGGTCCAAAGCAGAAAGCATTAGTCAAATTATTTGAACAACTATTTGATGAATTAAGTGAGGTTACTCAAGAAAACTATGCAACTGTGGTCCCTCAATATAAAAACTTTCCTCCAATTGATCGTATTGTACCTGTAGAAGAAAAAATTGAAGATATTCAAGGAGAAACCATTCTTCCTTTCGAGGAAGTCTCCAAGATTGTAGATTCTTATGAAGATATCGCCCTCGTCCATTGCTATTGCAGACATGAAAAAGATTTACTAGAACAACCCTGTAAAGTTACTGACGAGCGCAAAAACTGTTTTCTTTTCGGAAAGTCCGCTAAATTCGCTATTGATCATAGGTTTGGAGAACCTATCGACAAACAGAAGGTAAAGGAATTACTTGTTTCGGCGGAAGAGGATGGGTTGGTTCATAAAACCTTTCATATTCATTCGGATATTAAAAGAGAAGAAGAAGCACTATGCAATTGTTGTAAATGTTGCTGCGGTATTTTTCAGATGTATTACAGAGGTATAATGCCTTATCACTGCAACACTTCTTATCTCGCCCAAATTATTCAGGATGAATGTATCGGCTGCGGCACGTGTGTACAATTGTGTCCCATGGAAACTATCGAATTACAAGATGCTGTTGCCGTTATTAATGAAGATAGATGTATTGGATGTGGTGTATGTGCACATAATTGTCCGGAAGATGCAATAAAATTAAAGCGAACGGGACTTAGAGAAGTATTTATACCTCCTCCAAAAAAAGAGTAAAAACATTGAAACTTTCTTTTCCAATATTTTCTTAACTTTCTGAACCATCTCTACTCTTGGATAGTCAGTTCATCAAATTTTTTCTGTTGATCCTCTAAGCTTTTTACTAATTTTCTTACTCCTAAAAAACCTTTTTCTAAATAATATATCCCTAAGAGAGATTCAATTAAAGTTCCTTTAATATGCTTGATGGTGCTTGGTTTGGGATCAAAAAATTTTGATTTAATAAAAATTCTATGCTGGTATAATTCAATAGCATCACAATATTTAGAAAGATTCGAATTCTGTTCTATTCTCTCTTTTGCTTTTGTTATTTTACCCTTTTCAATAATTCCCTCATTCCAAAGAATATGAGTAAGTGATAATTTTAAAGCAGAATCTCCAAGTGTCGCCAGTCCCTGAGCAATATCCCCAAACCGTATCATGAATTCAAATATTTCCTCATCATATACCTCGGGATGTCGCTTTCTGATATATTTATCTAATTCCATAAAACTGTTTTTAGTACTTGGAGTATAGAGAGCAATTGTAACTAAATTTGGATTTTTAATTTCGACACTGAAGGTCTTCTCTATTCTTGGTTTTATATTCTTTTGGATGTCGTCATGCATTTCTTGAAAATAGGTTGTTAGTTCAACTAACTTCTCCAGCTTCTGAATCTTAGGGCTCTCTGCCTTTATATACTCTTTATAATCCTGCTCTATTACGCGAGATATAGTGGAAAGATACTTAACTATTTTAGAGAGGTCAGTATCGCTATTTAATTCGAATTTAAATTTCATGTTGAATACCTAATGCATTAATTCATTGGATAATATTACTTATAAATACTAATCTAATTAGGAAAATTTAATCATTGTAAAAAAATTTTGCGATTGGCTCTCACTTAAGGCTTTAAGAACGAAGAGCTAAAAATTGAAGAAATAAAATTGAAGAATAACAAATAATAGAAAGAAAAAATAGAGATTAGAAAAATACGAAGAATTTAGAAATAGATATAAAGTAAAAAAGAAATTAACTAACACAAATTAGATCAAAGAAAGAAAATTAAAGTAAAAAATATATAGAATCTTTATTCATTGATAAGATTATTAATTATAAGCTCAGAAATATCCGCGGAATATTCTCCGGTCCTTCGAATGCTTTCTACGATATAACTTATTGCAATAGGTATCTCAACATGGTTTTGGGTTGGCTCTACGGTAATATTTTCGCATGCATCCACTAGGGTTGCTACCGACTCAATATTCTCATTGGCTAATCTAATATCTTTATTCATACGAGCAGTTAAGCTCTGATTCAAAAGCTCTAGGGCAATATTACTTGCTGTTGAGATTTTATCGATTAAATCTTGTTTAATACCATTGATGATTATTTTTTTTACGTTTCTAGCGATTCTAACCGCATGGTCTGCTATTCTTTCTAAATACCTGCTCATCTGTTGATAATAATTAGCATCTTCAAGATTGATACCCATTTTCTGAGACAGCATAATGTCTCTTAGTACAATGTTGGATTGTCTTCCAATTAGCCAATGAAGACGATCAATATCATCATCTCTGCTTATCACTTCATCGGCAAGAGCTTCATTTTTTTCTCTTAACGCACGCATCGCATCTTCATGCATACTTTCCGCTAAGATGTACATTCTCTTTATGGTTTTATCAAAGGGCATCTCTTTTGGATTAAGTAAATCCTTGATGGAAATGTAAGTATTAGTTTCCTCAACAATCTCGGGTCCGATGGTGATCTGCGTAAAATCAATGATACAATTGCGTATAAATGGTGGAAATTTATTACTGGATTTGATGATTATCTTCGAAAATCCCATGATATAGGTCGAGATAAGCACCCGAAATAAAAAATTGTAGTTTTCATATTCATCTGCAATTATTTCTTTCGATTTTAAAATATCCTCTGAATTAATCTTAGGTGTAATTAATAAATTGCCATCCGGCTGCGCGATGATTCCAACAGTATCTTTTTTTTCTATATTATTCTTTTCTATCCATGGCTTCGGAAGGCTAACAATATAAGATGATCCACCTGTTTGCTGAACCTTTCTAGTCTCTATATTATACATTTTTAATGTATTTCCCTTAACTTTTTATTTGTATAAACCTTTTTTTTGATAAAGTGAAATCTATATTAATAACTTTCTCTATATACTTTATATATATACATATATATCAATCTTTCCAATTATAAATAATTAGATATTTATCCAATAATTCATCTTAAAACCCCCAAAAAAACACGATTAACATGTTTTAAATGATTATTCAAAAAAATAAGAATCAAACTCAATCTTACTGACTTAAATTTATTAGGAGGTTGATCATACCAATTAAACTCATTTGACTCTATAGTTTATATACCCTATATACATATATTTTACTTTATATTCAAAATAATATGAGTGTCCCTTTTCAAACATAATTTTAAAATTCTAATGGAGGAAGGTGATCACTCTCTTGCTGTTTTATAATATCTGTTCACTATTAATAGATTAATATATACTTTACTTAAGATTCTATCTATATAGATTATGGTGAACCCATAAATCAAAATTCTTTCCTTAAACCTTCATATATTATGCAAGCGTGGAAACCACCGACTTTAGTCGGTGGATGAGATGCCACTCTTTGTTTTTTGATTCTTAATATATTGTCGAATGATATCCGCCGATACGTTCCCCGCAGTTCCACAATAATAACTCGCTGACCACATGTGTCCCCCCCATAATGATCGTTTTAATTCTGGG
>SHMU01000228.1 GCA_008080765.1 Promethearchaeota archaeon
TTTCATCCGTCTTCTCAACTCTGTTCCGCATGTGGTGAGAAAACCAATCACCTCACACTGGACATGAGAGAGTGGACATGTTCCCATTGCGGAACGCATCACGACAGGGATGTAAACGCCTCCCTTAACCTTCTGTATAAAGGGCTTCTCGCGTTAGTGTCCGAGAACCCGCTCATGATCATCCATGATGATACCCCTACCGTAGGGACTACGGGAAGTCACGCCTTCGGAGAGGAGGTAAGACCCATCAGTATTCTCACGAATCTGTATCGGCACACCTCGAGGAACAAGGAACTTCGTCTTGCGAAAGATGAATCTCCACCATTTATGGTGGAGTAATTCAAAAGCCTAAGAGATCACATTTATATAATTCTACAAATATTAATTAAATTGAACACTAAATGATAAGTATAAATCAAAACCATTAATAAAATTAACAAAAGGAAAAGAGTAAGATTAAAATGTCAATAGATAATCCTAATTTATTAAAAAGAATTAAAACAATGGAAAACAGATTGGATTCACTAGAAAAAAGAATTTCTGAACTTGAAAGACTTGTAAAAAAAATTCCACGCCCTCCACCCGGTCCGAAACCCTTTAGACCTGGGAAGGGTCCCGAACCCTTTCGTGTATAGAACTTGTTTTGAATAAAAAAGGAAAATAGAATACATATTACATAAAAATAAGAAGATAAAATGTCGAGCCAAGAATTTGAGATTCCAAATAATAAAAATAAAGCAAAAACTCGAATGGAGGAGCTCCGTAAAGAAATAAGATATCATAATAAAAAGTATTTCGTTGAAAATCAACCAGAAATCAGCGATTATGAATATGATCAATTGTTGCGTGAACTCGAAGTTTTAGAAGAAGCATACCCCGAATTTATAACAGAAGACTCTCCCACACAACGAGTGGGCAGTGAAGAAATAGAGGAATTTAAAACGGTAGAACATAAGGGAACAATGTTAAGTTTGAACAAGGCATTTAATTATGGGGAATTAAAAAAATTTGATGAGAGAGTAAAAAAAGGATGGCATAATAAAACTATTGAATATGTTGTTGAGCCTAAAATCGATGGTTTAGGGGTAGCACTATATTATAAAACCAAATCCTTAGAAAGAGCGGCAACCAGAGGAGATGGTAAAAGAGGAGAAGATATTACACCTAATGTTAAGACAATAAAAGCTGTTCCGTTAAGGTTATCCGATAAATCAAAGATAAGAACTGCCGAATTTAGAGGCGAAATCTTTATGCCTCGGAAGGCATTTGATGAGATGAACGAAAAACGTATAGAACAAGGAAGAGAAGCCTTTGCAAACCCTCGAAATGCTACTGCTGGCACGATGAGGACGAAGGATCCAAAAACCGTGGCAAAACGTCCCCTTGATATCTTTATTTATACCCTAAGCTATGTTGAAGATGGAAATTTTGAGACACATACTCAAACCTTAGAAGAGATGAAACGAGCAGGATTGAAAGTAAATAAATACCGTGTATTTTCCGGTATTGAAGATGTAATAACATATTTGGATGAGTATAAAGAAAAAAAAGAACAAATGGATTATGAAATTGATGGGATGGTAATTAAAGTTAATGATCTAAAAGCACATGAAGCATTAGGTCATACCACCCATCATCCTCGTTGGGCGATCGCTTATAAATATCCCCCCACCAGAAAAACGACTAAAATAAAAAGTATTGAAATTATGGTGGGAAGAACCGGCAAATTAACTCCGGTGGCTATTTTAAATTCCATTGAGTTATCGGGAACGACAGTTGGAAGGGCTTCCCTGCATAATGAAAAAGAAATACAACGAAAAGATATTCGAGTAGGAGACACGGCTTTAATTGAAAAAGCAGGAGAAATAATTCCTCAAGTAGTTAAAGTTATCAAAGATAAAAGAGATGGTAGCGAAACTAAGTTTGAAATGCCCCACAAGTGCCCAATTTGCGGAAGTGCAGCAAAAAAAATTGGAAGCGATGTAATTAGACGGTGCGTTAATGCTCAATGTCCTGCTCAAGTAAAACAAAGGATTGAACATTGGGGAGATAGAAATGCAATGGATATAGATGGATTGGGTACAAAATTAGTAAATAAATTAGTAGAAAAGGGATTAGCAAATACTATTGCTGATCTTTACGAGTTAAAGTTAGAGAATCTGAAAACAATTGAAAGAATGGGAAAAAAATCTTCGATGAATTTATTGGATAGTATTGCCGAGAGTAAACAAAAAGGGCTTTCAAGAGTAGTATTTGGTCTTGGCATCCCCTATGTTGGAGATCATATCGCTAGAGTCTTGGCAGAACATTTTAACAATATCGAGAACCTAATGAGTGCTTCTCAATCGGAATTGGAACAAATTGATGAGATTGGTCCTCAAATTGCTGAAAGTGTTGTTTCATTTTTTCAAGAACAAAAAAATAAAGAATTGATAGACAGATTACAAGAACATAATGTCAAAATGAGTACAAAACAAGAAGAACATGAACAATTTTTAGAGGGAAAAAAGTTTGTGTTCACGGGGGCACTTGACAACTATACTCGGGATGAAGCCTCAGAACAGATCCGAAAATATGGTGGTAGAGCAACTTCTACTGTTAGTTCAGAAACGGATTTTGTCGTAGTAGGAAAAAAACCCGGTTCAAAATTGACGAAAGCCCAAAAAGAGGGAATAGCCATACTTGATGAAGAGACATTTTCAAAAATGCTAAAAAGTCAAAAAATACCCGATAAGTAAGTTTTTTCTTTCGAACCTTAGTATAGATCTCATTACAAGAGTATTTTAATAGTTTCAATTTATTCTATTCTTAACTAAACAACATTTTATTAGAATTTAAGAGGTAAAAAACATGACTCAATATAGATTTCGACTGACTGGTGTTCCACCGGATCAAGCAATTAAGCAAATTGAGGTAGATCCAAGTCAGACAATTGCCGAGATTAAGAAAAATGTTCAACAAGAATATAAGCTTAACCCAGTACTCGCTATCCAATTTATTTTCAAGGGAAAAGTGCTCCCAGATGATTTGAAGTTTCAAAAAGTCGGTATCCATCCCAAGAAGGATGTAATCACTGTAATGGCAACTCAAGCTGGTGGAAAATAAGCCTTATATAAACGAGCATTACTCAATATCTTAATTCTCCTTTTTTTAATTTTACTTTTTTTTAAGAATATTTCAAAAATACAAAATAAAAAGATCTATAAAAAGTTATATAAGGTTATATATTATTACCTAATTCATTTTATTAGTTTAGATAATAAAAGAAAAGGAAAAAAGAATTAGCTAAAATTGATATCTTGAATTATAAATACTATAGACAGAATCCCCACCCAAATCATTATCGTAATGAGTGTCATCCATTCGAAAAAGAAGGGTAACAAAAAGTCTGGACGTTGATAAAAAAGTTCACCCAAAGTACCAAATGCCCCTCTAAATGAACTTTCGCCGTATGGATAAAATAGAAATAAGGCAAAGAACACCACCACCACGAAACCGAGAACTGAAAAAATCCAGTGAATTTTCTTATCTTTATCAAGAACAATCGAAATAGAGAATATAGCAACTGTGAGCATACCGCCGAAAAAAAATGTCATCGCAGCAAAATAATGCGGAATGAGATAGTTCATGGGAAAGAATCCTACCAAAACACCTCCAACAGAAGAGACTGCTCCAATAATCCCTGCAACTAAAGCAACTTTATTATCAATATAGAATGCCAACCCTAAAAAAGCAATAAAAGCAAAAGAACCCCCAATAATCAAACAGATATTAAAAAGAATTGCTAGTTCGGAAACTCCTAATTCTCCGAGTTCGGAAATTGCATGATTTAGAAAACTATAACTTTCTCCTTTTGTACCGGTGTATGCAATCGAGGGGATTATACAACCTATTGCAAGAATAATAATCGATATAAGCCCCCAGTAAGGAAGGGGGACTTTTTCAAAGAGTTTCTTAAATTTTGATTTTAACTCCATACTAGTATTATAATTCTTTTTCTATTTTAATTTTCTATTTTAATTTTCAATTTTTCTGGCTGCTCTTCTAAGTTATCAAAGTTGGAGTGTCTCTCAAGGGACCTAAAGCTTTAAGGAATATTTTTATCGATGGATAAAGTTATATATTTTATTGATCGCACCAATACTTAATAATCGATTGATAATGCCAAAAAAGCACTCTTTTCAGCTCTAAAGTTCAATATACTATTATTATTTTTTGAAATATAAATCAAATTTGTGAAAACCCTTTACAATTCAAAGTATTCATTGCAAGAATTCAATATTTTAAAATCAATGAATTTTTAATTTCGGAAGTGTTGATTTGATTATAGAAATTTATTAAAAATTATATTAAAGCTAATCATATTTTAGTTAAGAGGACGAAAAAAATGTTAAAAGAAGGAGATAAGGTCCCCGATAATATCGAATTACTTAATCAAGATGGAGATTTGATAAAATTAAAAGATTATAAGGGAAAAAAACTAGTGGTGTATTTCTATCCTAAAGATAATACTCCTGGATGTACGACAGAAGCAATTAATTTTCGAGATTCCATCAAAGAGTATGAAAATAAGGACATTGCAATAATCGGAATAAGCGCAGATACGGTAAAATCTCATAAAAATTTTCAAACAAAATATGACCTCCCATTTACATTACTTTCAGATCCCGAAAAAAAGGCAGCAAAAGCTTTTGGAGCAGTAGTTCAAGGAAGGGTGAAGCGGCGAACATGGTTAGTTAATGAGGATTGGGTTATTGAAAAGACTTATGAGACCGTTTCACCATCAAAGCATAATAACGAATTGTGTACCTATTACGGTATAACACTCAAAACTTGAAGCCTCCCCGCCCTAAAGGACGGGGATTCCCACGAGTCCACTAAGCATTAGCTGGCGGGCATATCTTAGGGCTGTTTGTCGCGGTAAACCCCTTCCACGTGCGTAGAAAGGATTCCTCCTTCAAGGAGGGTTGATGCGATAAGTCATCGGATGTCAAGAACGTTACCATGATATTCACGGCGGAATTTAAG
>SHMU01000229.1 GCA_008080765.1 Promethearchaeota archaeon
TAAAATTTATGCGATTATGGTTTTGAAATCTTTTTAAGGAATAAAAGATAATTTATATTTAGTCGGGAAACCCCCATATTTATCATTGAGGATGAAATAGAAAATCCTAGAGAATATCTTATGCAAAAAAAATATTATATCGCAAATCTCCTTATGGAAACAGATCCCACTCTAAAGCTACATCCTCATAAAATTGATAATACCTTAAAGAAAGCATTATCTTTTTATGATAAAGACATTTATCTTTTTGATTATGAACGATGCTTAATCATCGATCCATATAAAGATTATGAAGATATTCTTCTTGTAGTAGAATTTGCCAATCTGCAATTACTTGAGCTTCAAATTCTTGATCGTTTTTTAGATTTCCAATTAAACAAAGCGGAAGATGATATTCGAAATGTGTACTACAAACGCACAATTTTGGGGACTCGTATTAAAAAAAAATTGGCAAATCTTTTCTGGTTGCGCTATGATATGATATTTATATGGGAAAACTTAGAGAACGTTTCAAAAATAATCGGAGATTTCTTTCTATCTGAGATTTATAATCTAATTAGAAATGTTTTTAGGTTAGATGAATGGGCCGAAAGTATTCGTAATCGGCGAAAGATTTTAGATGATTTATATTCAACTGCTAAGTCAGATATTTATTCGGATTGGATTATTTGATATTTTTATCGTTTTTTAATGTTTTTCATAATGTTTTGTAAAGTTGATACAAATTTATTTAGAAATACAAAGAATAATAAGAAAATAATGATTTTAAATAGATCAGATTAAAAAAAATGATACAAAATATGTGAAGGTTACATTTTTTCAATTCACAAATAAGTTTAGTTATACACATGAAAGAATCTAATTCACCACAAAGTTTGAAGGATACCTTAGTAATTGTAAGCGGAATACCCCGATCGGGAACATCATTACTCATGCAGATGTTAAAAACAGGAGGGATGGAAATTTTAGCGGACAATAAACGAAAACCCGATGAAAGCAATCCTAAGGGATATTTAGAATTAGATGCTGTAAAAAAATTAGCCCAAGACAATTCTTGTCTAAAAAACCAAGCTGGGAAGGTAGTGAAAGTCATTTCTCATTTGTTAAAATACTTACCTGAGAGTCAAAAATATAAAATTATTTTCATGAATCGGGATATGCATGAAATAATGGCATCTCAAAGTAAGATGTTAAATAAGAATGAGAAGAAGTTTTCCAAGGAATTGATTAAAGCATTTTTGAAAGAACTTAAACAGGTAAAAGAATGGATTAAAACACAACCTAATAAAGAAATATTGAACTTACATTATAAAAAAATTTTAAAAAATCCATCCAAGCAGATTGAAAAGCTTATCGATTTTCTGGGGATATCCTTAGATACAACTGCTATGATTGAAGCCATTGATCCCACTTTATACAGAAATAAACTCGATGCTTTGGACTCTAATTAATTTTCAAATTCCTTCAAGATTATAATACATTCTATATTTCTCTGAAATAGTGAATCTATATAAATTAATTTTATTCGCGAATCTTGCAGGAATAAATGATTTAAAAAATGAAATATAAAGATAAAAATGTAAAAACCATGCGGATCTTTTCTTATGTTAGCTCCTCTTCTTCTTTTCCCATTAGGCGCATCACAGCATCTGCTAGCTTATTCTGACTTCTACTGATAATACCCTTAATCTTTCCTGCCTTTCCTAATACGCGCTCTGAGATAGCGTTCCACACCGATGCGGGCTCACCTCTTACTTCCATAAAACGATCCCGAAAAACCTTTACATCAATCTTGCCATATTTTTTGGCTGCTTCAGAGCACTTATAACATAAAATGCATAGATCTTCATCGACTTTTATCTCTCCTTTTCCCGGAGATAGTGCTCCAGTAGCACATTCATTTGCAAAGGATTCCAATATTTTTTTGTCATTTTCTTCACATGTAATTTTAATGCTCCCATCTACAACTTTTCTAATTTTTTTCCCGTCTTCCAACTCTCTTACTTGTTCTTTGAATTCAGGAAGTGAGCCATTTTCTACAAGTGGAATGCGTTTTTCATCATTAATAATTAATTCTAAGGTATAACCGGGGCAAATCCATGAGCAACTTCCGCACCAAATGCATTTTTCTGTATCCACGACTATTTTTTTGTCTGATTCCATGCCCATCTCTTCGGGTGTTCCGATAGCGGTTTTTTTAATGGGTTCATCATAAATAGAAACGGTAACTGGACACACGCGATGGCAGAATCCACACTCCACACATTTACTTTCATCGTATTTGAGGATCATCTCATGATTGAGCATTTTATAGACATAATGGGTGATATTCTCGTCTAATTCAATTGTTTTTTTTGCTGGTAAGGAAATATTTGATCAACCTACTTTATTTTATTGGTAAATAATGTTCTATAATCATAAATATAGGTATATTTATTAATAAAATTATTTTTTGTCTCAATTCATCTTTTTTTATATACTAAAGGATTTCTGTTTCATTGTTTTTTTGGTTGTATATGAAATTAGGAATGAAGCTAAGAAGCTTCTATTCATAGCATTTATTTTAAACAACATATTAACCTCATTTTTCAAATATATCTTTGACCAGCACATCCGTTGACCGAAACATTGTGATATCCCCGCTGAATTCCTTCAATAATCTTTCATAGATCGCTTCAAATTTCCCAATAAATTCCTTTAATAACACTTTTATATAATTTAGCTCTTCTGAGGTATAGATAACACCAGTTACAAATTTGCCGGAATACATCACGATGTTTTCTTTTTCTTTCTTCACCACAGAGATGCCTGCTCCAGATTGGGTCATCTCATCTATCATTGTATTTATACTTGAAAAAGCAGCCGAGATTAAATTTTGGTCTTGAATTCTCTTCTTATCTTTAAATATTTTATAGAAGAGACAAATTCCGGAATTATTCATTACATAGAGAGCCTCCACTTTTTCGTGCCAGTCAAATTCAGAGAATGGTGGCAGAGTTAGAAAAAAAATGGAAAGCAATACTAATCCCCCTAATTGAAAGATATCCCCTATTAATCGACCTCCTAATCCAAAAATATTAATCATTAAATCAGTGGAAAATAGAAATCCAACAAGCGTCAAGGCAATTCCTGATAAATATTTTAGGAGTCCGATATACAAATTCTGTTTATTTTGCACTTTTTTTGTAAAATCAATTAGATAAACTAAAAGAAAAAAGATAAAAATAGACCAGAAGAAGTATGTAAAATTTTGGGTAATCCTAATATCAACAATAAAAAGTACAACAAAGAAAGTAGCATAGATAGCAAAAAGTAGGGTAAATAGGTATCTCTTTAGTAAAAAAATCTTATATCTTTCAACACAGAGAAGAAAAAATATGGAACACATCATTATCGAAAGATAACCCAGATTTAAAAATAAATATCGATAGCTGCCTATTTCCCACATAAGGAATGGCGATATCAATATTTCTGGGGCATAGAAATCGGAAAAAAGATAGAAAAACCAAGTTAATCCAAACCCTAAGAGCAAGAAAAAATAACCCAATTCTTGTAAATTTCTCAGTCCTTTCTCTTGTTTTAAGAAGCGAAACAGAAAAATGAAACTAATTTGAATTAAACACACCACTAATATGAATTCCATGACCAATAAAGGTAATCGAACCATCCCGCTAATTGGAAATTCTGTGAGCAACAACATTATTATCATCTATTTTAAACGATTAAATTTTGTAGAATTAAATCAAAATTTTTAAAAAGTAATTTTTCTTTATCCCTTTCAAAATCTTCAAGCAGTAGCTGCTTATAAAAACTCTCAAATTGATTTTTAATCTTATTAAGAAAAATTTTGTAGCTTTTCAGAGCTTTCTCCACAACTAATACATACACTATATGAGAAAGCCTTCCCGAGCCGTATTCTAATAACACAACTACATCACCCTTTTTAATTTCTTGTAGTTGCTTATCCTCACTTTGAGAAATTTCTGATAAGATTTTATCAATTCCTTCTAATCCCCCAGTAAAAAAGTGTTCTATTTTTTTACTCTTGGTTTTATATTTTTTCTTTATCTCGTCTTCCATTGACTTTGAGCCTTCTGAAAAATCTGAGCTATACAATAGCGAATTCTTTTTCTGATTAATGATAAAAAGCTTAATCAAATTTTCTTTCCATTGCACTTCGTAAAATGTTGGAAATTTGTATATCCCATAGAACACGAATAAATATCCACCAATTAATAAAATAATTCCCCCTACCACTATTAATAATTCTGCTACATTATTATAGATGAAAGGGATAAATATGTTTAAATTAAACACTAATGATAAATAATTGATAAAAGTTCCTATAATTACTTGTTGTAATCTTTTTTTAATTTCTCCTGATGTTTTTTTACGAATTTCTCTAAATAGATAGACAAAATAAACGATTATTACTGAAATCGTTGATATTTTGATAATTATTGTAATTGTTGAGAATAAAGGATTGAATATTCCGTTAAGCACAATTAGCACCAATTGAATACCCATGAACAGATAATTTACTTGAGAATGCATTATCTGCGAAAATTCTTTTATTACAACTAAAAGTAAAATGGGAAATATCGAAACTTGTATTATGAAAATTGTTAGCATTGAGAGGACTGCGCTAAGCACGTTCGAAGTAATAACAACCTGATTTATTGCAAATATAAAAAAAGAACAGTCAAAAATAAGATATAAAAGACCAATAGAAAATAACATTCTGTCTAAAGGTAGTTGCTTATAGCCCCCTCTCTGATATTTATAGATAGAAAAAATAGATAGCTCAATTCCTACAATAACGACTAGTAAATATAAGAGAAAATAAAACTCTTCGATACCATCCAACATTTTAATTTCATTGTTATTAGAACAATCTTATAACTATATAAGAAGCAATTCATTCTTAAATAATTTATTTTAAATTGACTATGTTTCATAAATCTTAGTTCTTTATTTAATTTTTTGTAGCACGCTCGGGGAGATAATTATAGGACAGCGCA
>SHMU01000230.1 GCA_008080765.1 Promethearchaeota archaeon
TGAGGCGATCCGAAAGTGCAAAGTTATAAATCAAGCGGCATTTCTCCGATAAATCCCACAGGAGTTCTAATTGATCTACTGTGGGATAAATCCGAATTTTTTGGGTTAATTGCACGTTCTCTTCTCCTTGCGAGGGTCTCTTTCTATACTAGTGTATAGTATGCGAGGTATTTAAAAGGAGGGGGTCCGTTACTTTAGTGATGTATAATGCGGAAGATCTCACCCACACGATAACCCATGTAGATGCTCTGCGAAATTCATCCCCTCCATGAATGGAGGGGACTTCTTTCGCAATTAGTTAAAATTTATATGAGTCGTATTATAATTTTTTAACAACTAATTTATAAATTTATAAGAATTTCTCTTTTTAGAAGTGATTAAAAGTTAATTTAAATTAATATCGCCTTAGTTCTTTAAAAGTGGTTTTAAAAAATATGAAAAATCGTACTCTTAAGATACTCACTATATTAAGTTTTGTTTGTTTAGCATTTTCTATTTTATTAAGCTTATTTTTGACGTTATTTTTTGGAGATGAGAATTTTTCGATCTTTTTTAATGCGGTAAGTGGATTAGGAAGAAATTATTATTCGCCTTTTCCCCTACTTTTTGATTTAGGATTAATCCTATCTGGTCTTTTAAACTTTCCTTTCATATTCTTCTTTAAAAAATATCTATTTGAAGTAGAAGAAGAGCATATAGAAAATGAAAAGAGAAATTTATTTAAAATTCTTAGTAGTTTAACTTTTATTTCTGTTCTAAGTGGAAATATATCTCTTATTGGTGCAGGAATTTTTAGTTTAGACAGAAATATTTTTTATTTACATTATATTTTTGCTCTTCTTTTATTTTCGGGTTATCTTTTTTTTGCTTTTTTTTTGGGATTACTTTATCTAATTTATGATCTTTATATTAGAAAATATTTGATTATATTTGGTTATGGATTTTTGTGCTCTTTTTTTGTTTTGATGTATATGGCTGCAGGTCCATTTAACAAAATTAGCTTACTCTTTGAATGGATTATAATAAGTGTGATGTTTTCATGGTACTATTTATTTTCATTAAAACTTGTTGATAATTATGATAAAATCACCAAAAAAGATTAAAGGAATGAATTAATTAGTAACACTTGATTTAGATAATAAAAAATAAAAGATAAGGAGATATAGAAAGAATTAGAAGATAAATTAGAGTTCCCTTAAGTTTTCAAAAAGTTTCTTAAATTTTGAATTTGTCCTATAAAATACAGGAGGTTGTCCTATGGTCGCTGGGATAGTGATCCATCCTTTTGAGCATTCTTTTCCGCTCCAGATGTGAACCCAATTATCTTGAGGTAAATATACTTTCCACTCTTTCTGTTGAGGTTTTATAACTGGAGCCATCAATAAATCTCTTCCCAATAGAAACTGATATTTCAAATCATATAAAAGAGGATCTTCATAATGCAAAAAGCAAGGACGCATAATTGGAAGCCCTTGTTCTTGGTAGATCTTAGAATATTCTTTAAAGTAAGGTTTTAATTTTCCATGAATTTTAACCATCTTACTTAAATGCTGCAATGTTTCCTCATCAGAGTCATATTGCCAATTATCCCACGGTTTTATTCCTTCATGGGAGCGCATTATAATGGAGAATGCAGCCAATTCGGTCCATCTAAGAAAGATTTCTTTAGTTCTTTGTTGTCCCATTAAAGAATGGAATCCTCCAATATCGAAATGAAAGTATCCAATACCACATAGACCAAGGGATAATCCAGCGGGGATTACAGAAGCAATGCCATCATGAATACTCCATGTCACTAATTGGTCTCCTGCCCACATAATCGGCACATATCTTGAGGAATGAGTATAACCAGAACGATTAAAGAAAGTCACCTTATCGAGGGTATTACTCTCTTTTAACGCCTCATAATTCGCTTTTGCCCAGAGTACTGGATAGAGATTGTGAAATGCTTCCGGATCCATCCCCGAATAAGGATTGATATTAAGGGGGGTATATTCTCCATAATCGCACATATAGCCATCTAGTCCTATATTTATCATATTGCTAATAACCACGGACTTAATCCAGTCAAATGCTTCGGGATTGGAAAGATCAAGGATTGCAAAACAGTTTTCTGGCGTTGAATCATCATAAAGAATTTCATTATTACCCGTCTTAAGAAGAAAGCCCTTATCCTTTGCCTCTTTATATAAAGGACTTCGATTGTTTAAGTAAGGATTAATGTAGCCCAAAAATTTAATTCCTTTTTTGTTTAGTTCCCTAATATAGGTCGGTAAATCGGGATATAATTCCTCATCATATTCCCAATTCCAAAACAATTGCTTTCCTTGACAAGTCATATTTATACCTTCCCAATCTTGACACCAAACCCCGCTCAGTTGAATATCATATTTTTCACAGGTTTCAATCGCTTTCTCAACCGCTTTCTTCCCTCCCTGAACGCCCAACCATATACCCTCATAAGCCCAATCTACTAAACTTGGCTGTCTTCCCAGTAATTCAGAGAGATGACTGACTGTTTCTATTAGTGTTTCAAACTTGCCAATGATGATGGTCTTTGGCACTTCCCATACATATAATTGATGACTATAGGAATTAGTAAAATTAAATTTTGAATAATATGTTGTAACCACATGACAAAAATAATTATTCGATGAGATAAAGGTAGGTTGAGGATAATAGGTAGTATACCAATCTCCAGTACAAGGGGGATCCCCCCTTCCCACACCCTGCTCTTCAACAAACAATGGTACTTCTTTGCCACGAAGATTTAATTCTGAATATTGCTCTCCGCATCCAAAAATAGCTTCTTTATTATTGGCGACGATATTAATCCAGAATCGATTTATTTCTTTATTTTTTGTGGAAAAATTAAGTTCTAATTGATTCATCTTTTTTTGGATTGTAAGTTCTAATTTTATATCTTTATTAGAAAATAAAATCTTTATTATTGAATCTGAGTGAGAGATTATTTTAAAATTTATTAAAACAATTTCCTTTTTTACATGTTCTCGGATTTTAAATTCTGCCATTCTCATTCTATATTTTCCCTTACTCATTCCTACCTTAACTAAAGGATTTTGTATAGAATGATATAAAAACGGATAATTTTTATAGAATATTTTAAATCCATTATCAGATATTTCTAATTTCATTTTATCACCTTCCATCCTTTAATTTTAGCAAAAATTTCAAGAGGGCGAATATAATTTCCATAGACAACAGAAATATGATGGGCAATACCGTTATAGATTATTTTATCGAGTACTTTTGAAATATGATCCGAAAATTTTATTTTCGCATAGGTTCCTTTTAATTCCTTATCCATTGGAATGGCATCACCCGATTGTATAAAAACTCTATAAGAACCAGGAGTATAATCTATGCGAAGCATAGAAAATCGTCCAGATTTCATTACAAAATCAGCAGTCACTCCTTTCCCTCCTGCAAAATAGGAATCAAGCGCCCTTTCACATTTACCGTCCCATAAATTACAAGGGGCAACACCGCAATGCCATAAAAGACCGAAATCTTTTTCAAAATCAACTTGTGAAAAATCAGCTAAATAGGGAGTTTCTCCACCTATTGCTTGATGTGCAATCATTGAAAGGCTTCCTAAAATATCTCCCTCACAAGTTAAAATTTTACCTTCTGATTGTAAAATTGACATTGAAGCACAGGGAGAGATTCCAAATTTGTCTGCAAATTCGGGCCAGCATCGTACCGCAATCGAGGTTAATTGATTTGATTCCATAAAGGCTTCAAATTTAAGTATTAATTCAGCAACCTTTTCAATTTGCGAGGAATTGAGATCAGATAAATCGAAAAGAGAATTGATTTGGTCTTTTCGCTCTTCAAGCTTATGATAATCAATATTTTGATTAAAAACATCACTAAGTTGATAATAATCCAGTAAAACACCTACTTCTTCAAATAAATTTAATTCATCAACATCTAAATTAAAAAACCCATGAGCCCTAGAACCAATTATTCCCACATGTGCTTGGGAAAATGCCTTTATGATTCTTATGGCATCAATCCAATCTTCATCCACTTCATCTCCAATAGTAATATAGAAGTTTTTCACACCTGCTTTATATAGATTTGAGGCGTTTAAATTAATACCGCAAACAGAATTGAGACGAATTCTCCCACCATCGTAAGGGAGTTCCTTCAAACCCCATAATAAAATTGGTCTCTGAATTGTCTTATTCAACTCTAATATTAAATGACCTAAGGCAAATGTGCCACTGATACAAATGAGTGCATCGATCTGTTTTCCTGCTAAATTTTCGGCACTCTTTTTCGCATCTTCTACCTCAATTATCAAGTTTTCAATAATCTCCCATTTTACGCTCTCAATATTCTTTAACTTTCCAATAAGTTTATGATATATCTGATAAGCAGTTTGAAAATCAAATGTTTTTCTTGCTAAGCAGACAATTCCTAATTTTATTTGTTTTTTCATAGATAAATCAAATTTTTTTTCTTCAAGAATTTTATCATGATTATCCATAAAATGTGATTCTAATGATTTTAATTTTAAAGTTAAAATAGATATAAAATAATTGAACCTCAAATAATATCCTTTATATATGTAGAAAGAAATGATTAGAATGAAAGATTTGATCAATATGGTTCATATGAAATAAAAATTTATCATGACCCCTCAAGAACGCTCCACCTTTCAAGGTGGAGATGAATTGAGGTCTATTTTTTTTGGAACAAAAAAAATCAGAAAAGCATCATACTCTACTCTATTTATGTGTGATGATTTGTTTTCTTATATATAGATGAGTAAAGCCATCAAGTTACGGATATTCCCGGACGACATCGATCCTAAGTCATTATCTCCCTCCATTCTCAGAATTTTAATGGACATGCGCATGCGCTATATGGAATCCTTCGGAAAAAAGATTGACGAGAAGCAACGGATTCAAATACACGACACCATCGGCTGTGCACGCTTCATTTTCAACCAGATGTGAGCAGAACGG
>SHMU01000231.1 GCA_008080765.1 Promethearchaeota archaeon
ATATCAGAGATCGGGCAGTTGTCCCTCGGTATATCCGAAGGACACGGGCTATGTGTCAATTAGCCCCTTAGATGTGGACGATGATGAACCAGAAGCTTTTAGGAGAATTGATGGGGAATTGAGCCACAAGCCCCGCCTTTCAAGGCGGGGTAATTGACACCAATTATTAATTGAATGAAAAAAATGAATCAGAATCATATAAACTGATTTAAAAATGCGAAATGATAAGTTAACCAATAAGGTGTTAAAAATAATGAATGAAGAAGATCAAAAGGGTACTAAAGTCGTTTTTAGTACTGGCGCTCTCTGTATTTGCCCAAAATGTGGCAAAAAAAACAGCGAGATAACACACACCTATGCTCTCTAAAAATCTGTCCCAATTGCGAAACTAATATGATAAGAGAAGTCTAATCAACATTTTTTTCTCTTTCTTTCATTTTCATTATCAATTTGATACTTCTCATCAAATTTGGTATATCTCCTTTTAAAGTAATTTATAAGATATAATGCAAATCTTTAATATTTGGGAAGCTATAGTTTAAATGGGTGCCATTTTCAATAGAATAATCAAAAAGTGAGTGAAAAATGAAATTTAAAGAAAAACTGAAAAGAAAACAAAAAAAAATTAAAAAAGAAATAGAAGACGAAGAGGAAAAGCAAAAACCAAAACGAGTCAAAGAACCTCGAAAAAATATATCTAAAATGCATCGGGAAAAGGGTTAAGATCTTAAATTAAATTTTTCAAAACTTTATTTTCTCGAATAAAATACCCTAAAATTCCTTCTAACCAACGCTACTCCTTTTTTTAGGAAGAATATTTTAAGATTCTCATAAGTTTTTCCTTTTTTCCACCATTACATTTATATACGATCTTATCCTACATAGTATTATAGTTGGATATCGACATATACCGATATGCCGAACTACGGATATGAAAAAATATGACACATCAATTAGATGAAGTAGATAGAAATATTATTAAGGTAGTCCAAGCACAGCCCACCATTACACAGACAGATATTGCAAAACAGGTGGACCGATCCCAACCCACCGTTGGTATGAGAGTTGAACGCTTGCGAAAGATGGGTCTTTTGCAATTTCAAGCAGGATTAAATTTAAGGGTAGCGGATCTTTTTTTAACTCTATTAGAAATTGAGACAAATCATGCCCAAGAAATTTTAAAACTTGTGAAAACATGCCCATTAATGATCAATGCTTTTCGTCTGAGTGGCTCGAAAAATGTAGGTATTATTCTGGCAAGTAAGGATATGAAATATTTAGATAAGATGATAAATCATCACTTTAGAAATAACCCATTAGTAAAAAGTTGCTTGATGAATTTTATTACTGAAATTTTGGAAGATTTAGTTTTACCAATGGAGTTTGATTTTGATAATTGTGGATGCCCACTAAAAGATCTATGTATTAAATCTTGGAACTTTTAATTAATATTTTTTAATTCTAAGCAGTAAAATTTTTTCACTTTTTCGCTTTTTCACTTTTTCACTTTTTCACTTTTTCACTTTTTCACTTTTTAGTTTATATGCTTATTATTTGCAAATTAATTTGAGCAAAACAATTAGTTAAGAAAAAAGAAAAGTAAATTTTTATTTAGAAGTCAGGCTCGATTTCTTCACCAAAAAGGAGACTCGAGAGCCTGATTGCGGATTGAATTTCGTTTTGAGTTATAAATCCTGAAATGTGGTTATTCTCTTTTACAACTACCAGTTTTGGTTCTTGTTCTTCGCTTCGAAGTTTGTTAAATGCTTTTTTACCCGTATCTTTTCCTTCTATAGAGGGATAATTACCAACTCTTATCATAGCCTCCTCTATTGAACGTTCTTGTCGTTCTTTTATTGGAATACGTTTTACATCATCTATGGTCACAACTCCAACAACTTCATCGTTTTTGGATACTGGAAAGAATGCCTTTCGATATTTCATAAAATAGTCTTTTATTGCATTTGTGATGCTGGTATCGCTAGGGATCATCTCGCTGGGACTCATTTGAATTTCTTTTGCAGTAATTTTTGACAATTTAAATTCATAGACGGTTTGTTGATATGCTTGTTTTGAAGAGTTACTCAAAAAGAAGCCCAAGATGATAAACCAAAAACCTCCAATACCCGTTAAGAATATTATTTGGAAGAAACCAAAGCCGACCATCAACCATCCGAAATAATATCCGATTCGGGATGCGCTCTCTGTTGCGGACAATAAATTGTTCCTTCTCTTCCATAAAAATGCTCTTAACACTCTTCCACCATCCATAGGGAAAGCGGGAATTAAATTGAAAATACCTAATCCTACATTAGAAATTCCTGAATACCATAAAGTGATTCCTATTACTGAAAGAACGGGTGATGCGGCGGATGTCTGTCCTATATTCAATAAACTCAATAAAGGTAGCTGTATACCAAATCCAAAGATGGATATATAATATACCGCTAAAAAAATACCCCCAATGAGAAGGCTTATTAATGGCCCTACGACGGAGATCTTCATTTCTGATTTCGGTGTCTTAGGTTCTTCTTCAATGTTTGAAACACCTCCAAACATATATAACTCAATTTCAGATACCTTGAGATCATTTCGTAATGAAACTATCGAATGCATTAACTCGTGAGCGATAATGGAGCCCAATATAATGAATCCATTAATTAATCCTACGATAATAAAGGCTGCAATATCAAAACTTCCTGTAACTACGTAATATACTTGTGCAGCATAGAATCCTACTAACCCTACAATCACTAATGTCGACAGATGCAATTTAATTTCAATCCCTTTTACTGTACCTATCCTCACTTAATTTTTTCACCAAATATTATTATTCTGTTTAATCACTTTATCAATAAATTTTGAAATTGAGTGATCTCTTACTTATTTCAAATGGGATAAAGTCATTCGAATATTAATAGATTGTGTCTAAGATTTAAAGAGATTTTGAGCTAACATATTATTTTTTTTAGGGAATTGAAGAAATAATTTTTTATTTTATGTATCCCACAAAATTCGAGCTACTTTAAAAAATACCTTTTAGAATCTTCCAATCCACCAAAAATCCACCATTCTCAAAATTTCTTGATACATCTCCTTATAATTAAATCAAAAATATTTCTGGGATAAAAATGTATCTAACATATCTTTTCAATTTGGTATAATTAAGAAAAAATAGCCTTCCTAATAGGTGATAAATAAAAAAAAAACCCTAAGCTTAAAAAAAATGTTATTTTTTATTTTATAGAAATAGATGGTTATTCGCAATTCTATAAAAGACTCTGCTATGTAAAGAAATTATTAGAGAAGCAGTTCTAAATTATAAAATCTGCATATATGTTTTTAATGAGCATCAAAAACTGTTAAACCATGTGCAATACCATAAAAAAAGGTAATTGAGTATAAATGGAAGATATAATTGAAGATGTAGTAAACTTGTTAAAAGTGTTAGCGGATAATACTAGATTGAGTATCTTGAAAATGCTCAATGAAAAAAAAATGTATGCTAATGATATTCAAGACGAATTAGATAAATCTCAAAGTACCATCAGCCAACAATTAGGAATTCTATTCGATGCTGATATTATTACTTATGAGAAAAATGGAAAAAAGAATTTATATTCCATAAAAAATCATCAGATAATGAAAATATTGGCGGCGCTCCAAAGAAATATCTTAAACCAGAGAAAAGAAAAGCTCAAAGATCTTTCTGATTTTGATATTTATGATACACTCTTCTAAATAATAAGAATATCCATTAGAATCTGTGTACTATCTCGATATTTAAATATTCATATTAGCTTAGTTTTATTTGGTAAATGATCCTGCGGATTCAAAGCAAATGTCCTTAAATTATATGCTATTAATATGATGGACTAGCGTCTTTAATCCTACACTCCGAAAATTGGGCTAATTCTGTCAAACAATCATCGAGTAAATTTACACGCTTAATCCATTCTTCATGAGATTGAAATGTTTCAAGCCAATTCTCATATCCCTTTGCATCTATTTCTTGTTTAAATTGATCTTGTGTTTCCCATTCAAGCCCTTCTACTTCAATATAATATGTGGATTGAGCCCATTTCCAAAATAACACCGGCCAACTTCCGTAGAAACCCGTTTTTGTTGTATGGGAAACTTTTAGAATTTTTTCTGCTAAATTTTGGGTTATGATATAACATACGGAGATGATATCTTTAATTTCTGAAAATCCTAATAATTTTGATGCTATTTTATTTACAATTCCCTCGGTAGACGTCTGAGTGGGAGGATGAGAATGAAAAGCTCGGGGTGTTCGCCCTATATGATAGTAGTCCTTCGCCTGATAATTAATAAAAAGATTTTTAAGTTCATTGGGATGAAATTTTACCCAGTGAAGAAGCCTATCAAAATCCGAATAAAAAATCTTTTCTTGCTTTGCATCTGTAATACTCTTAATAGAATTTTTGAGCACCTCTTTATATGTATCTATTTGCTTCATTGAAGGGCTTTTATACACATAAAATCCATTTGATTCAAGTAGATTTATAATTTCCTTGTGTGTTGAAGGTGTATAGCATATAATTTTTTTTGAAAATAATTGCACGACATTTGAAATCACTTTTTTTAACATAGATTTTAACCGCTTATGGGGGTCATGTAATGTACAAGCGAGAATAAAAGTAGCGGATTCACTCATTTTTAGATGTGTTTATAATTTTTCTTTAATAATCAATATTTTCTTTGTTTTACAGTAATTAGGCGATAATTTTTAATTTACCTTGTTTTTTCTAAATCTTTAATCACCTTTATATTTTAATCCGACATTATTCGTCTCTTCTCTTACTTCACATCAAAAACTTGTACGAGGACTTGTGAAGCATCTGAGGAGAAAGGGATAGTTCATCTAACACTTCTTTCAAGATCAAGGGACATTCTCGCACGGTAAA
>SHMU01000232.1 GCA_008080765.1 Promethearchaeota archaeon
ATATCAGAGATCGGGCAGTTGTCCCTCGGTATATCCGAAGGACACGGGCTATGTGTCAATTAGCCCCTTAGATGTGGACGATGATGAACCAGAAGCTTTTAGGAGAATTGATGGGGATTTGAGCCACAAGCCCCGCCTTTCAAGGCGGGGTAATTGACAATCTAAAAGTTGATTCTACAAAAAAAAGAGGATTTTTAAGATTTATCCCATCTTTAATAGAGTCTATTAATTATCTTTTATATGACAGTTTATATTAATTCATTTGTACTGAAAACGAAGCCCTATTGTGATGTAATAAATATCACAGATCAAGTACAGCAGATGATTAAAGAAAGTGGTATTAATAAAGGTATGGTAAATGTTCATGTATCGGGATCGACTGGTGCGATTTCAACAACCGAATATGAACCGGGACTCGTAAAAACAGATATTGAAGAATTCTTGGAAAAAATTATTCCCTATGACCGAGATTACGCGCATCATAAGACATGGGGAGATCATAATGGTGCTGGTCATCTAAGATCCTTTCTGGTGAAAACTTCTCAGACATTTCCCATTCAAAATAATAAAGCGATACTTGGTACGTGGCAACAGATAATATTTATTGAGATGGATGAGAAACCGAGATCCCGCACTATTTTTTGTACTATAATAGGAGAGTAGAGAGGAGGGTAATACAATTCCACTTATTAAAGTATTCCTGAAATCCTTATAAACAAAAGCTTATTCTAGTATTTCTACTACTTTTTTCTTTTTTCAAAAGATTCTGCCATATGCGGAATTAAGAGCTTTACTACAAGTAAAAACAGGGGAATAAGTGCTAATTCTGCAAATATCGAAACAATGAAGGGAAATTGAGGTGTGAATGTGTCCCAGAGATACCCGCCGAGTATTGGTCCAATAATTGATCCTAAATTAATTGAAAAATTTGTATATCCTATTATTTTTCCGCGATGTTTTATATTTACACGGCTCAAGATATTTCGAAAAAGCAATCCTGCTGCAAGTGCTATTGTGATATCAAATAGTACGATCACTGCGAAAAGCAGAATTGATTTAATGTTTATCAGCAACCAGGTTAAAAGAGCCCCAATAGAGCTTGTGATCACAATCCCCAACCGCGGATTGATTTTATCCATGATTTCTCCTAATTTTGGTGCGACCAAAGTTGCAATGACGCCTGAGGGGAGATAAATGAGTATTACAATATTGAGATCTTCTGTAATGAATTCTATGATATAAATATTTAAAAATGGTCTCCAAATGTAAGCGTTAACATTACTAATAAGCGTTACAGCAAAAAGAATAATTGTAGCTATTAACAACAAGGTTGAAAAGGAGTGATCCGAATCAGGAACGTCTTCTAAGGATGGCACCGTTGAAAGTGATGATTCAGAGCTATATTGAATCTTATCATCAACTTGCCTTAAAAAGAGAATCCCAGCAAGAAAGTTTGCTATCCCGAATACAAGGATGCTTAAATATAAGAGAAAGGCATTTTGAGTGATTTGTTCAGCAAATATGAACAAAGTAAAGCCAAATAAAGCCCCAATTGTCTGTCCAATTGCATTGGCACTATCTCTCTTTCCAAAAGCATAGGAACGATGTTCTTTGGCAGACTTTTCAGCTACAAGCGTGTCAAAGGGTGTCCAGAACAAACCTGCTCCAATCCCAATAAGAAAACCCCCTATGAATAATACCATAGGAGAATTTATTATTATCGCAATATAGGTGATAATATAAGCTATTCCCCGGAATATAGACCCGAGAAAAACTAAGCTACTTTTTGAATTTACTCTATCGGTTAAAATTCCTACAAAAGAACTGCTGATTGTATTTCCAAGCACAAGAGACGAGATTATAAGTCCCACAACCAAGACAGAAGCCCCCATATTCTCCTTTGCTATAATTGGAATAATAAATCCCAAATAAAAGAAACCCAAACTGTTTAGAATGGAAATTCGAATCATTGACTTAAAGTCTTCTGTTGTCCTCTCCTCAGCTTTGGATTGCCTTTTCAACATCTTTTCTATTTCTTGTATTTATTCTTGGTTATTTCCATTGATCATATAAAAAATTCTTTTTTGATTTACCATCCTTATTAGAAGAATGACGAGCTAAGATGAGTTTTAACTACATCTCCTCCACATTTTTTAAGTCCCAAAGTGCCTATTACATAATTATATTAAACCACAATTTCCAAAAAAATTAAGGAAAATTCTCTTTAAAAACCAAAAAGATTTTAATATAAAAATGCAGATTATCTTATTAAAGAAAACAAATATTTTTTCCTAAGATATATATTATCTAAATTTGTATGGAAACTATAAGAAAAAAGAACGATAAATCGTGAATTCAAATGGAGAATGCGTTTAAAATAATAATATCTGGCCTTCAAAATGCCGGCAAGACGTCCATTCTTACAGCATTGGACAAAAAATATGATTTTGTGAAAGAAGTATTAGAATTAAAACCTACTATAAAAGTAGAATATAGAAAAACTAAATTTCTCGGCTCTCCAACGGTTTTTTGGGATATGGGCGGCCAAGAGAAGTACAGGCAGCTCTATCTTTCGAAGCCTGAGATGTATTTTGATAGTTCTGATCTTCTAATTTATGTTATTGATATTCAAGATAGTGAAAAATATAATGAATCTTTAAATTATCTTCATTCAGTTTTGGAATATTTCATTGATAATGATATTTATCTTCCTCTTATCATAACATTTCATAAATACGACCCCAATCTTCGTTCCTATGATGAAATCAACGAAAATATCTATATGTTAAGAGATCAAATTAAGGAATCTTATCCAATGTTCAATATTCTCTTTCAGCAAACTTCGATTTATGACATTATCTCAATCATTCAACTAATGTCTTATGGACTTTCAATCTTTGATGGGAAATTTTTTGAACTTTCTCTCTATATGGAAACATCTTTAAATGAATTTAATTGTTATTCTCTTATTTTGTTTGATGCGCAATCAGTAATCATTTCAGAGTATTATAATGAAGATATCGAACCGAATTTATATGAAGCGTTTCTAGATTCTATCAAGGAGCATATTTATCTCATAAAACGAATAGAAGAGAACGAAGAAGAGATTAAAGATAACCAAAATTTCTTTACGATGGAGAATGAATTGATTTCCTATCTATATACACTCAATGTACATAATGAAAAGTTTTTTGTTTCAGTAATACTTGAGGAAGATAAAAAGGACAAGTTTTTGGAGCAATATTCTGATTTTATAAAGAAATTAGAGGATATCTTACTCTCGCTGGTGGGATAAGGCAGATAAAGCAGATCCTTTTATTCTATCTCCAATATTTTTCGTGCTTTATCAAGTTGAGCCTTCTTTTTCTGACGATGTTCTTTTATAAACCTTAGAACACGTTCGACGCATGTTTTTTTATGATCTCCACACATTAATTCTCCCTTGATGCATAATTCAAATTCTTCTGCTAATTTTGCATCATCTGGTTCAAAATGATACATAAGAATTTTGTAAATCATACAGTTCTGAGGTATCCCACCTAATTCTTGTTGTATCTTCTTGTTTTTCCGCCCGCCTGTAATTGCACCTCGAACTTTTTTTTCTATTGATTCTAAAGGCTCATCAAATGTAAAATAGCTATTGGGATTTCTTTTTGACATTTTATTGGAGCCATCCAATCCAGGTAAAAGCTTATGGTATGTGGCTCCCGGTAAGAAGAAGTTTTTATAATACCTTCGCGTAAGATCTCTTGTAAGTCGAATGTGAGGATCTTGGTCAATTCCCACGGGAACAATCGTTGGCTGTGGACTATCCATAATTTGCGGTAAGACAATATCTCCAACTTGAATGAGGGCTGCCAAATAGAGCCCGAACGGCTTTTCCCCGTAGATCGCAGTCACCATGTTTTGGGTAACTAATCGTCCTACTTTAAAACAAACATCTTTTACAATAGGTTCTTTAGATTGGCGCCAAATATAGGCATTATTTGGATCTAATCCCAGAGCTAAAATATCTGCTAAATTATCGACCGCCGTCTGTTCTGCTTCTTCATAGGGAATACCATTATCCTCCCAGCTTTCAATATCGGCAATACAATAATACGCTTTACCCCCCATTTTTTGGAAATCGATGATTTCCAATGCCGTTGTCATAGTTCCTAAATGAAAGGGTCCTGAGGGTTTAATACCCGACATTACAGCCCAAGATTTATTATTTTCTATTGCTTTATGAATAAGATTTAAATCTCGATGTCCAAATATAACTTTTCTCCGGATAAATTTATGTTTTTTAAATTGTTCACGTGTTATATCTGTAATGGTATCAATTCCAAACTCCTCAATTAATCTATTATAATCCTCATCTAAAATATTCGAGGAACTCCATGGATCGATGGTGAAATCATTTGTATTATCAGTCATATCTCTTTTTTATTATAATAGTTCATTACCATTCGAAAGATATAATAGCAAATAGATTATTTCATAAAAATTTTAGCACAGATACCATCTAACTCCAATAAGTAAAGTCTTTTGAGTTAAGGGAAAGATATTTCAATTATTTTCAAATCATTCTTAAGATTCTACAAAAAATAAGATTTTTTAACTAATTGCGAAAGAAGTCCCCTCCATGAATGGAGGGGATGAATTTCGCAGAGCATCTACATGGTTTATGCTGTGGGTGAGATTTTCCGCATTATACAGCACTAAAGTAACGGACCCTTCCTTTTAAATACCTCGCATACTATACACTAGTAGAGAAAGAGACCCTCGCAAGGAGAAGAGAACGTGCAATTAACCCAAAAAATTCGCATTTATCCCACAGAAGATCAATTAGAACTCCTGTGGGATTTATCGGAGAAATGCCGCTTGATTTATAACTTTGCACTTTCGGATCGCCTCA
>SHMU01000233.1 GCA_008080765.1 Promethearchaeota archaeon
AGACCACGATAAATAATAAGTTAAAAAAAATCGTATTTAAACTAAGGAAGTTATTTTTGATCAAATCCTTAGAATAAAATATATATAGCTAGGCAACTATGATTCTAATAAGGAATAATATAGTTTTTAATAATTATAATAAAGTGAGAGAGTCAAATGGATCCATTCTGGATATTCATTATAGTCCTAGCTGCGGTAATAGTACTAATTCTAATTCTTGTCTATGTGTTTGTATTGACATAGTTTAATCAATCCCTCAAGTAGAGGGTGAAAAATACGAAATAAATTCTATCTTTTTTTCCTTCTTGACCTATTATCTAATTTTAAATCCACTTAGATACTTTTGGTAGTAGAAATTTCAAGTTTTTCTACATTTTAAATCAATCGGACCTAAGATCTAATTCATTTGATAAAACTTTGAGGTAGCGGTTAATTTCCTCAGGTATAAGTTGATAATGAGTAAATTTACCTTTTCTCCAGCCTTTAATCAATCCCACTTTCTCTAATTCCCGTAGATGATGTGATATTGTAGATTGAGCTTTATTAAGAATCGCTTCTAACTCACATACACAATATTCTTTTTTTTTGAGACTTTTAATTATCTTTAATCTTTCTTCATTTGCAAGACTGCTACAAAAACTTAAGAGGGCTGAAAATTCCTGTTGGTTTGTAATATCCTCACCAAAACGTTGTAATTCTTCAAAATATTCATTAACATTCACTTTTTTAAGATCTACACAGCTTTCTAAAGTCTCAATAAGTTCCTTCTTTCGGGATTTTTTAATTTTTTAACACCTTTTTCTTAAGAATATGTATCTATCCAGTATAATTATTTAATATATTAAAATATATTAAAGTTATATTTATCGATTCAAATCGAAATGCTTAAATCTGAGCAAAAGTTATCCTACTAGAATATTGGTAGATGTTGAAAAAAAACAAAATGAATTATTAATAATATAAAAATGCCAACTGTAGAAAACGAAAAATCCGTTATAAAAGATATTGAGCAGAGAGAGAAAAAATTGGGTTATTTTGAAAAACTTTTACCTTTATGGGTGGTAGTATGCATTATTATAGGTTTGCTTTTTTCTCAATTATTTCCCTCCATTGCAAATGGTATTGATTCTCTGCAAATTGCTAATATTTCAATACCCATCGGCATATGCCTATTTTTAATGATGTATCCTGCGATGTTAAATGTACAATTCAACGAGCTCAAGAAATTGGGTAAACAACCAAAACCAATTATCCTAACTTTAATCTCTAATTGGTTAATTGCTCCATTTGTAGGATTACTGATGGCAAATATTTTCTTAGTCGATGAGCAACTTATTGTGGCAATAATCCTATTGTCCAGCTCTCCTTGTACTGCGATGGTTTTAGTTTGGGGATGGTTAGCAAAGGGCAATCAGGAGCAGAATGTGATTACTACGAGCTTGAATACGATAACAATCATTATTGGCTATGTTCCCTTAGTGAAATTTCTGACGGGACTTCAAAATATTCCCTTAGATTGGATTCAATTATTAGCTTCAGCGGGTGTCTTTATTGGACTACCATTAGTACTTGGAATTGTTTCTCGATATGCAGTAATCAATTCAAAAGGTCGAGAATGGTTTGAAGAAACTTACAAGCCGCTGGTAGGGAAAGTCTCAATAGTTGCTCTTCTCTTTACGCTAATAATACTTTTTTCCTTGAACGGAGAAGTATTAATAACTAATCCCGATTTAACGTTGATTGTATCAATACCTCTTCTCCTTGGATTTGCTATTGTAGTAGGATATAATGTGATAATAACAAAATTTGTGAACCTTGAATACCGTGAAGCGATTATTACCGTCATAATCGGGTCTTCAAGCCATTTTGAAATTGCAATTGCAACTGCCATCGCTCTCTATGGAGTGGGATCAATTGGGGCTCTCGGGACAACAATGGGATTGTTTTGGGAGGTTCCTATTATGCTTTCCATAGTTTATCTGGGTAGATATCTTGCCAAAAAAGGTTTCTGGAAATCCAAAGAGAAAGAAAAAGAGAAAATCGAAGCTAAAGCTAAAATTGAGTCTACATAGTTCATTTTTTTTAATTTAATTTTTCTTAATTTAGTTTTTTTATGAATTTAAATTATTTATTGCGGTGGGAAAAATAGCAGTTACTTATATGAAAAAACTGGAGCAAGATCCTAAGGCGTATGATGCACAATTTACTCAACTTACGAAAGGAATTAATAAGGAGGTCATTAAATGGATATTGCATAAGGTAAATAAGGGAGAGTCTGTGCTAGAAATAGGCTGTGGTACAGGTACTTTGTCTGCAAAGATAGCTTTAAAGAATACAATGGTTACTGCTATTGATAAAAATGTTCAGATGATAAATTATGCGATGAAACACTATCCAAAGAAAGAAGATATCAAATTAAAGTATCAAGTAGGATCATTTAGAACATCATCCATACCAGAGCACTCACAAGATATTGTGATTAGTAAATTTATGTTATCTGAGTTAGGTCCATTTGAACAACAGATTTTTCTACGCACCGCATGGAAACTTCTCAAACCACATGGGCGTTTAATCATTGCCGCAGAATTTATCCCTTCGAATTTTTGGAAAATATCTTTTAAATTAAAAAGATGGTGGTATAATAAGAAATTAAAGAGAAATAATATCGAACGGACCACTCCTCTGACTAATTTTTATGAGTACATCGATGTTATTGGTTTTGAAATCATTGATGAATATTATTGGAATAAGGGGAGCATACGTGCAATTGAATTGGTAAAAAAAAATTTAAATGATAACACTAATCCCGGATATTATAAACCAAAACCTATAAAATATTGGGGAATAGCATCTAGCTTAAAGATTCTCAGATGCGTATTAACAGGACAAATTGATGAAGTTCCAATTGAACCGGGAATTTATCGATCTGGAAAACCCAATGAAACCTCACCAGTACTTATAACTGCTAATTATGCCTATACATTTATCAAAGTAATGAGAGATCTTAGAGGAGTGGATGCATGGGTTGTATGCATAAATTCAAAAGGTATTAATGTATGGTGTGCCGCACGTGGAGGTGATTTTGGCAATAAAGAGTTAATTGATGCCATTGAGGCTACAGGTATAGATAAACATGTGGATACAAATACATTGATTCTTCCTCAACTTGCTGCGGGAGGCGTTTCAAAACCAGAGTTACCTGAAAATTCGGAAGTATTTCCGTTTAAAATTAAATATGGACCTATATGGTCTAAAGACCTCAAAGAATATTTGGAATTGCCATCCCAAAAAAAAAGTGAAACGATGAAAAGAGCCAAATTTTCTTTATCTCATCGGATCCGTGCGGGAATTTCTCATACAACCTTTTTATTGAGAAAAATATTTCTCATCCCTCTTATCATTTTATCAATTACGTTAGGAGTGCTTGATTACACTGATGTGTTTAATATCTTGTGGTTTGTTGGTTATTTGGTTATCTGGATACTTTTTCCGAATATTCTTTTACTATTATTATACCCTTTAGCAAATTTTACAAGGAAATTTCTTATTAAAGGTGTTATTTTCGGAGTAATAAATACTATCCTTTTAGGAATAATTACTTGGGTGCTTAAGAATTCATTCCTATTTATGAGCTTGAATTTAGTATTCTTCTTTTGGATAGGTTTTTTCACTACAATGTCATTTAGTGGCTATACGATGGCAACCAATCCCAGAGAAATTCAAAATGAATATAAAATATTTAAGATACTCAATTATATCTTACTAATAGGAAGTTTTAGTTTATCATTTCTAAGTATTGTTTATATAATTTAAAAAAATAAACGAGGATATAGCAAACAAAATGACAGAGTCTGATGAAACAAGTTGTTGTGATACAAACAGTAGTTTAAATAACATATTCCAATCATTAGGGTTAAGAATTTTTATTAATCCTTCTAAATGTATCGCATGTGGATTATGTGAAGAAGTTTGCCCATTTGGTCTTCCCAAAAAAGAAATAGATGGTAAATATGCGATTGTTGACTCAAAAAGTTGTGTAGAATGTAGTGCATGCCAGAGGAACTGTCCAACTAATGCAATTGTGATGGAAGAGCAAATAGGATGTGGGTGTTTGTGGGATGCGAGAAAAAGAACAAAAGAAAAAGATCAGAATAATTCTTGCTGCTGTTAGATGGAAATGTAATGAAAATGGAATACTATTATAATGAAAATGAAATGGAAAAAATGAACATTAGAAAGGGGATTCTTTGTTAGAGAATGATAATAAATTAAAAGTTGAAATATATGTGCCCTTACAAGTATGTGCGTGTCAATGGGAGAATTTTATTAATCGAGTATTTGAAGTAATAACACCTTATATTCAATATATTGATCACCAAACGAAATCGTTACATTCTAAAGAAGCTGCAAAGAGGAATTTATTTCAAAAATGCGTGGTAATTGAAGGAGAGAGAAAGATTACTTCCGCTTATGCTTTGAAAAGGCAATTACCGATGATTCTCAAGGAAAAAGGAATATTAGCTGAAAATGAATTAGCTGAAAATGAATTAGCTGAAAATGAATTAGCTGAAAATAAAAATCCAATTAAAAAAAATTAATAAACTCTTCGCTTTAAATAAAGAGGAGTAAAAACTCATTAATAGAGTAGTGTAATTCATAGTAGAATAAAATATCCTTAAACGTAGACACTATATTAATCAATATCTTACTTGAATACTATTG
>SHMU01000234.1:0-1977 GCA_008080765.1 Promethearchaeota archaeon
GTGTATAGTATGCGAGGTATTTAAAAGGAAGGGGTCCGTTACTTTAGTGCTGTATAATGCGGAAAATCTCATCCACACCATAAACCATGTAGATGCTCTGCGAAATCCATCCTCTCCATGAATGGAGGGGACTTCTTTCGCAATTAGTTAAAATATATAAGACTGAATAAAGTGATGGTGTATTAATAAGTGCCCATTTTAAAGCATTTAATCCCTTTTTTGTGAAATGTTCTATTATTATAAGAGCTGCCATTCTTCTCATTCTTTCATTGATATCTGAAATTACCATGGTTTCTAAAGGTTCAAACAAAACTTTCTATTTGAGTGAATCGTACTTTTCGCCATAATAATAGCTATATAATTCAAACTATTAATTCGAGTCTTATTATCAGAAGATGTTTTTATAATATGAAATAAGTTATCATAAGCACCTAGTTCGTCAATCATTTTCCTGTTCTAGAGATCATAGATTTTTTCGGGAAAATAATGGCTCTTCATATAAAATGATTTAATTACAATTATTTATAATACTTTAAAACGAATGAGTATAATATTTTAGAAACTTAAATTTAAGGAATTTAGATAAAGAATCTAGATTTGACATAATCTTAATTAATATTCAATTATTTAATTTACCGTTCTGTCAAGTTGCTACAATTGATATGAATGTATATCGTCTGTCAAGTTGCTACAATTGATATGAATGTATATTGTCTGTCAAGTTGCTACAATTGATATGAATGTATATCGTCTGTCAAGTTGACTTACCTCCCGAACGATGAGATCTCGGAACTCACGGAGTTCTCCCCGCACCTTTTCATCAATTGTTTTTCAGCGGAAACAGAACTCGCTACACCCTTATTTTCTTTCCATTGTGTTACCTTCTTCTCAAGCTAGTTCTCCCCAATGTTTATCGGAGCTCGTATTTGGCGGTCAATTGTGTGCCCGCAATGTGTACATGTAAAGATGTGCGTCGTGCAGGTCGTTTTTTTCCGCATTTTAGACATGTGTGAGAAGTATCTCTGGGGCTTTCATATTCAACGAGATGACCCGTTGATGCTGCTTTATAATCAAGATACGTTTGAAATTGCAGCGATTCATCGGCTCCTGCGTTTTTAACGATTTGGGCTTTCCCGCATACATTCATTTCCTTACCATGAGAGGTGAGAGACCCAAGAGTTGTTAGGCTTTCTCCACCAGATACAGCGGGTCATCTAAACACTGACTCACTACTATAGAAAAATAAATTACAAGGATTTAAAAGATATGAGACTAATGAACTACTTACTTACCCATTTGTAAATAAGAGTTTCATAGATAAAACAGGAGTTTAAGTTATTTGACCAGCAATTAAGTTAACATCTTGCTTTATTGCTTGTTTAAAATTAGTTCTGTTTATTTCTAAGCACGCAAGTATCAATTTATCCGGTTTTACTCCCATTTGAAGTTCATATAATTTGGCTTTTCTTAATAAATCGTAGATATCCCTGTTATCAGCAGTTGCTTTTATTTCCATTAGAATTGTTTTCCCATCTTGGAATAATACATCAATATCCGTTGAATAATTCTTAAAGTAGACGTCCCCTTCCTTGTCGATTAAATTAATTTGAGAAATTTTACTACGATCGATATTTTCTTGTATTAATTCATTTTTCAACACATTTAGAACTAATTTTTCAAGGTTGAATCCACTACGGGTACTCGTGGTAGCGAGATAAGCTTTAAGGGCATCTCTTTCTCTTTTAGCCTCTTCAAATCCTAATTTCATCGTTTTTATTAATGATTCAAATCTATTATCTACGACTTTAAAGCGTTCATCTATTTCCCGAAAACGCTGATTAATTTCTTCGAAACGCTTACTGTTATTCTTTTCTATTTCTTCGAAACGCTGATTAATTTCTTTGAAACGCTGATTAATTTCTTCGAAACGCTTGCTGTTATTCTTTTCTATTTCTTCGAAACGCTGATTAATTTCTT
>SHMU01000234.1:1987-4686 GCA_008080765.1 Promethearchaeota archaeon
GAAACGCTGATTAATTTCTTCGAAACGCTTGCTGTTATTCTTTTCTATTTCTTCGAAACGCTGATTAATTTCTTCGAAACGCAGATTGAATTCCTTTATTGCATCTTTAATATTTTCGCTGGTTGCCACTACCCCTGAAAGCGCACTTATTATAGCTCCTTTTACTCTATCATCCTCTCGAATTAATTTGGGTAATAACTCTAAGAACTCGTCCTTTTCCATTTGTTTTATTTATCGGTTTCTATTTAATTAAAGGAGTTCGAACTATTTAAAAATCACTTTTCTTACAATTTACTTTAAAAATAATATTCTTTTAGATTTGATCTATTGTTTCATTTAATATGAGTTATTTTCTTGATTGTATGAAACGAGAGTTAAAATTTTTTATATATTGATGATTGCCAAAAATTTCTTATCTGGATAAATTTGTCAAAAATTATAAAAAGCTCAAATTCAAATTACAATTATGAATGAATCTGAATCTTCAAATAAAAAAAAAGAAAAATCAAAACTTGATTTGCGACATCCGCGTTACATTATAGCATCATTTGAGCTCGGACAATTCGTATGGTTTATGCTTAATCAAGGATTTCGTATGAGAACGCTCAATTACTATCAAGGAGTACTTAGATTGGATCCCACATTGTTTTTGATTGCATTTGGGCTTTTTACGGTGTTTAATATGCTTAATGACCCCTTAATAGGGCATTTCTCAGATAGATCTAAGCGATTTGTAGAAAAATGGGGAAAGCGTTTTCCATTTATTATGTTGGGAGCAATACCGTTTTCTTTTGTGCCAATTCTTCTTTTTACTTCACCATTTATGGACTCCCTTACTAATCCTCAATTTATTAACCAAATCGCTGTATTTATTTGGTTAGTGTTATGGATGTTTCTATTTGATGGACTCTTTTCGCTCTGGGATGTTAATCGAATTGCGCTCTTTCCAAAAAAATTTACAACTAATGACGAGCGAACATTAGCGGGACTCTATGAAGCGATTATGGACACATTTGGAATAGCACTTGGCTTTGTAATTCCTATTGCAGTTTTTGCGATATTTGAAAAAACTTTATTTGGCTATACCCTTCAAGCAATTATAATGTCGCTCATTTCTTTCGTGCTCATCTTATTGATGATACCAGGTGTAAAGGAACCAAAAGAACTGCGTGAACGACAAATGAAAATCGATCAGTTGGAAAAGAGCAATTTCTTTGGAGGAATGAGGATTGCTTTAAAGGATCATAATTTTTTGGGTTATGTGATTTTGTTTACATGCTATTCAATTACGATGGGTATGGTATTGAGCGGAATTCCTTGGTTTGTTAGTGACATACTTGGATTGGGCGCATTGGGCGAGCTTGCCTTTCTAGGATATGTAATTGCAGTTCCAATCACCGCCCCTCTGTGGTATCGGTTGGCAAAAAAGATAGGAATTCGGAAAGTAACCTTTTTAGGAGCGATATTTCTCGCTGTATCTGCCCTAGTCCTTTTATTTGTACCTTCAGGAACGGCAGGATTCATCTTTACTACTGTAGTTGCTGTAATGACGGGATTAGTGGATGGAGCATTGGAAAGTATGGTAATGCCCATCTTTTCTTCTGTCGTGGATGAACAAACTATTAAATACAGGAAACGTGAAGAAGGGTTATATCGTGGTATCGTGGTATTTTTTCAGAGGCTTTCATTTTTCGTAGGATTTTTACTGCTATATATCGTTCAAGTCTATTTCGGCTATACTCATGTAGAACCGCCCCAATGGTTGCGAGAATTACCCTCATGGATACCTATAGGTAATGTGGCCATTCCTAAGGATTTCATACAAGGAATTGTTATTCCTGTAAATAATCCCTTCGCATTATTAGGGTTTAGATTTTATATCTCCCTGTTTCCGTTAATAATAATGACGATCGGCGCAATATCCTTTTGGGCATTATACAGAATTACTCCGGAAAAATTGCAAGAAAATATCTTTCAATTAGAGCAGCTTGGGCTCTAATCTTTTTTAAATTCTTTTTTTTAGATTTTTTTTCCTTTTTTGTGAGTTTTTTCAATTTAATAAAATTATTTTAGTTATGCAATATTAGAAAACAGGTTTTAGATGCTTAAATTAATTGAAAATTATTTTATAAAATTATATCTGATTATAAATAATTCATTTCAATGTATTCTTCTATCAAGAATATCATTACATAAATGATCACATTTTTGAATATATTTGTTGGTTCTTCTAAGATGTGTAAATTTCACAATCCCTAGGGTGTCTATTAATTCTTTTACTTTATTAAAATAGTTCTGGAGATGCTTCTGCCGCACTTTATATTCCCCATTTAATTGCCGAATGACTAATTGGCTATCAGAATGAACAACGATCTTTTCATTAGAATATTCTATTGCTGCCTGTAAAGCATTAATAATTGCTTCATATTCGGCCGAGTTATTTGTTTTTTTTCCCAGATAAGAACTATTAGATGTAATAATTTTATTATCTTTTATTATTAGATAGGCAGCCGCCGCGGGTCCGGGATTTCCTCTTGCTGCTCCATCAGTATAGATTAAAATTGTCATTTTTATAATTTAGCGAGTTCTTAATTTAATATATTCTTTATATATTATTTTCAAAATTTGATAATTTTTAATTTACCTTGTTTTTTCTAAATCTTTAATCACCTTTATATTTTAATCCGACATTATTCGTC
>SHMU01000235.1 GCA_008080765.1 Promethearchaeota archaeon
ATATCAGAGATCGGGCAGTTGTCCCTCGGTATATCCGAAGGACACGGGCTATGTGTCAATTAGCCCCTTAGATGTGGACGATGATGAACCAGAAGCTTTTAGGAGAATTGATGGGGATTTGAGCCACAAGCCCCGCCTTTCAAGGCGGGGTAATTGACAAAGCATTAAGATAAAGGGAGATTATCAGGAATTGGTCTATAAAAATGTTCTAATATATGAACTTTATATGCCTTTAAATAATGAGGTTTCTTTAAAATCTGCTTTAGATGATTTATTCTATAAAGATACAATCAAATCAAAACTTTTCAAAATAAGAAAAAAGGACTTATATGAAGTCTTTCCTAAGGTTGATGGAGAAGGTGAAAAAGAATATGTTGAAAGATTATGCTTATGGATTTCTGAAAGATTTGGAGGTTATTCAATAGAAACGATTATGGGAAGATTTAGATTATGTGATTTAAAAACATATAAGGAAGTTAGTACGATTTTATACAATGGTAAACAGTATTTAATTGATGAAACAACAGCTATAGTAAGTTTTATTTTTCCAATAGGTAAACCAATAAAAAGAGGAGAAGTGGATTATAGCTATGGGCATATAAAATATAAACAAGAAAAAATCACAAAAAAACTAATGAATTAAAAGAAGAGATTAGAAGATTAAAGTTTTTCTTCAAAAATCTATTTGTTAAAACAATTCTCCAATTAATTGATGGGGAAGATGAGATTTGGATGTTAGAGAATTGTGATCATAGAAAAAGAGTTTATATTTGGAAAAATAGTTTAAAATAATGCTATTTTCTTTATAAGTTATTTTATCCTAGATCCTTGAAAATTTATGATAGAAAGAGAAAAAAATCTTTTTAAGATATATAACAAATCATACATATTTGATAAAAGCCAAAAAAAAGAATAGTTTAAATGCAGAAATTTAATATTTTCTCACGTGCTTTTTTGGTATGATTTTTACACATATACTTTTGAAGCTTAAATTCCTTTTTTAGATGAAAGAATAAATTATTTTTAGTTTTAAAGATTACATATATTAGATATTTTATCGAATAAAGGGCCTGTAGATCAGCGGAAGATCGCTTGATTCGCAAGATATCCCACTTATCGTGGAGGTCCCGAATCTTCAAGAGGTCACGGGTTCAATTCCCGTCAGGTCCATTATAATAAATACTCTTTGATCTTATTTCATACAGTTATATAAACTCTGAAAAGCATTTGGATGAATAGTAATATGAGCCAAAAACTAATGTTCCCAAAACGATTCAAGCATAAAGATGTTCAAGAAAAATGGATACAATATTGGAAAAATAATAACACATTTCAATTTGAGTTGCAAAGAAAAGGGGCGCTCTTTACAATTGATACGCCTCCTCCTTTCGTGAGCGGAACATTGCATTTAGGACACGTTTTAAATCATTCTTGGATAGACTTTGTTGCGCGATATCACAAAATGAAAGGAAATAATGTGTATTTTCCTCAAGGATTCGATTGTCATGGACTTCCTGTGGAGCTTGCGGTTGAAAAAAATTACGGGATTTCTAAAGACAATCGTGAGCAATTTTTAGAAAAATGTGTAGAGTGGGTGGAAGATAACATTAGAAATATGAGAAGCCAATTTGACGATTTGGCGTATTCTACAGATTGGAATTATACCTACCGCACAATGGATGATTCCTATAAATATAAAGTCCAAAAATCATTATTATTCTTTTATAAAAGAGGCTGGCTTTATCGCGAGAAGTTTCCCACTCATTTTTGTGTGAATTGTGAAACATCAGTCGCAAAAGCGGAAGTGGGGTATCAAGAAGAAGAAGGAAAGCTATGGTATATTAAACTTCCCATTGCAGGGCACGAGGAAGAAACCGTTACTATTGCTACCACAAGACCAGAAATGATGGAAAGTTGTGTGGGAGTCTTTGTTCATCCCAATGATGATAGATATTATCATCTCTCTGCTGCAGAAATAAAATTACCGATCGCCGAGAGAATTGTAAGGATTAGAGCCGATAAAGACGTTGACATGAATTTCGGAACAGGAGTGGTCTATTGTTGTACTTATGGTGATGAACTTGATATCAGGTGGAAAATGAAATATGATCTTGATGAGATTCAATTATTCACTACGGATGGACGATTGAATGAAAATTCGAAATATCAAGGATTAACAATTGAAGATGCTAGGGAGAAAATTGTTCAAGATTTAAAAAAAATGGGATTATTGGAAAGGATTGAAACCCATGAACATAGTATAATTGTACATTCAGAGCGCTCTTCGTGTAGAAAACCAATAGAATATTTACCGGTATATCAGTGGTTTATCAATATTAAGGATTTTACGAAAGAGATTATTGAGGCGGGAGAGTCAATGGAATGGTATCCTGAAAAACATAAACAGAGGCTCATAGATTGGGCAGAAGGGCTTGATTGGAATTGGGTGATTTCTCGGCAAAGAGTGTTTGGAACCCCCATTCCCTTTTGGTATTGTGAAGACTGTGGAGAAATTATTCCAGCAAATGAAGACGATTTACCACTTGATCCCGTACAGAATGATCCTCCCTTAAAAAAATGTCCTCACTGCAAAAGTGAAAAAACTCTTCCAGAAAAGGATGTTTGTGATTGTTGGATTGATTCAAGTATAACGCCATTGGCAATTTCAAAATGGTTAGAAGATGAAGAGTTCTTTGAAAAAACCTATATGAAAGCCCGAGTACACCGTCCTCAAGGGTATGAAATTATACGTACATGGCTATTTTATACTCTCTTTCGATGCAAAAAACTCACGGGAAAAGCCCCTTTTGCGGAAACTATGATAAATGGGATGGTTGCGGGACCTGACTCTAGAAAGATGTCGAAGAGTTTCGGAAATATTGTCTCTCCAGATGAGGTTATGCCCGAGTTCGGTGCGGATGCCATTCGGCAATGGGCAGCCATGGGCTCCTTAGGAGATGACTATCCTTTTGAATACACATGGATAAATATACATACAAAACAACCTATTTCCAATGAAAAAATTCAAAAAGAAAAGTCACAATTACCGAAAGATAAATTTGAGAAAAAATATCGAAGACGATATGAACAACTAACTGCGGCATCAAGATTTAACACAAAAGTATGGAATGCATATAGATTTTTATTCATTAATTCTGATAAAATCAATATATCTAAGATTGATTATGATAGTGGGGAATTAACGAGTATTGAAACCTTTTTCTTCTCAGAATTCAATCAAGTAGTAGAGAAGGTTTCAAATTATTTTAATAATTACAATTGGCATGAAGCATTCATGCTATTAAGATCATTTTTCTGGAATGAATTATGTGATAATTATATTGAAGCAATAAAATATCGTTTCTATTCAGAAAATGAAGAAAGTCAGAGATTAGCATTAGCACACGCTTTAAATCTTTTCTATCAGATGCTCAAAATTCTTTCCATCATAATACCCTTTATCTCTGAAGAAATTCATTCCATTATTTTCAAGAAATTTACAAAACTAGATTCAATATATAAGATAAAATGGCCAGAACCATATCCACAATTGGACAGTAATAAAGTTAGAGAGGGAGAATTAGCAATTAAAATAATAAAAAATCTTAGATCCCTTAAATCAGAACATGGAATTCCCTTAAATCAAGAAATTGAGAAAGTAGTGCTCATTTCACCAAATCATAAAGATGATTTTACTAAAGAAATTATAGAAGATATTAAAAATACAATCAGAATCAATCAATTACAAATTGAAGATAAAGGGGACAAAACTTTAATCAGTAACAGTAATGTATTTAAGGAAAAAATAGAAGAAATTAATGTAATAATTTATTTTTTCGCTTAAATTGTTCAGAAATATTATTAATGATTAAGTTAATCCTTTATATTCTTTTTCTTTTTAAACTCCAAAATTCTCATTCTTCAATTGGTATTAATCCTTGTTTGAGCAAGTCTATGTGATTCCCGCACGTTTCGTCTTGCAATGAGTCGTAGGCATAAGATCTTCATCCCTTTGCTTCTTCAGGTACACATGAAGCTTCATGGATCATTTTTTTTTTCTCATTTTTTGTAATTTTTCTTTATTTCTGGTATTGTTCACGGATTTTTTGTGGGTTACCCGCATCCCCGTGAATTGAAGGGTGCGCGGGGGCAAGTATTCTCGAATCTTGCTCTCGATTTGGAGGGACAATTGTACCCTCTTTGCCAAGGTTATTAGCTCGTTAAATGCGAGGATATTGAACGTTTCCGCTCTGTTTAACCGTCCTCTTATAGAGCACAGAACCTGAGGAGGATCTCGAAGTGGTTTCTGGAACCTTGCCGAGAACGAGGAGTGCGCCGCCCTTCTTGGGAGAACCACTCTGGGGCTAATCTACCAATTAATTTGTGGATTACTCCACAAACCCTTCCTTTTAAAGAAGGGAGATTTATTCTAATACTTTAGAGAGATATTATAAGTAAGACAATATTAAAAATGAATGTCAGGTAAATTACAAACGTTAAAAGAATCTAACTAAACTTAACTAAAAACGAAAAGAGTATAATTGAAAAGATTATCTAAATTTTAACTAATTGCGAAAGAAGTCCCCTCCATTCATGGAGGGGATGAATTTCGCAGAGCATCTACATGGTTTATGCTGTGGGTGAGAT
>SHMU01000236.1 GCA_008080765.1 Promethearchaeota archaeon
TCGAAACATCATCTCCCCAGCCAACTTGGATGGGGTAAAGTTCTATTACCATATAATCCCTCCTAAATTTTTAATTGTTTTATTAAATAAAGTAATGATTTTTGCGAATTTAAGTTTATTGCTCAGAAGAGAGGTGACGTAACCAATATTTCACAAAGTCAAAACGATAACCGAGGAAATAATGAACCCCTCGCAGAGATGATTTTGTCGCATACCGAAAAAGTAGAGATCACCAAGTCTAAGTATTTTTGTCGACGAAGGTAAATTAAATATTATCTTAATAAGGGTTATTGGATTATTTATGTTCCCGCAATTCGTTCAGGTATTCTCGATTGAACTTTTAAATTTTCATGAAGGAGTTTATTTATAAGTTCGAATCTAATTTTTTGGGAGTTGATATCGTTCCATAAATTGTTCATTTCATCAGGATCACTTTTCCTATTAAAAAGATCTCCAAATGTCTCTAATTCTTGGGTTTTATCATCATAAACTGTCAATTTATAGTCTTTAGTGATTAAATGGCGCAATCGAACAAATAATGGTCCTTTAGGACCAACCTCTTCGTCATTTTCTATCAAACAACAGTCTCTTATTTCTTTTTCCGGATTTGATAATACGGATGTAAAGTCAAATCCCTGCATATTTGGAGGATGATTGCGTTCTTTTATATCAAGTAAATGTAATATCGTTTTTGGTAAATCTATAGAACTAATTAATGCATCTGTTTTGGAAGACTCATTGATATCTGGCCCTCTAAATATTAAAGGAACTTGAAAAACGCCATTAAAAGGGGAAGGTCCCTTAAACAATAATCCATGTTCTCCCATTAGGTCTCCGTGATCGCTTGTATATATCACAATAGTATTTTCAGCATATCCCAATTTATCTAATGAAGCTAGTATTTTACCAATACTATGGTCTATTAAAGCTAAAGTTCCATAAGTCCATGCTATAAACTGCTTAGCTTCTTTCTCATTGGTTTCTCTGAGCATGGCACCGGGAAATACATTAAGATAGGGTGCTAAGAAAGGATGTTTTCGAAGATTTTCAAGATCATTAAAATTTTCGGGTAAAGAAACATCCTCTGGTCTATACAAATCACGATATTTTCCCGGCGGACATACGGGTTGATGGGGATCGGGGAATGAGCAATGCACATAGAAAGGTTTCTCTCCATACTCTCCTTTTGCATGACGCTCCAAAAATGCAGTAGTCCGCTCTTCTACATATGCCGTGGAATATAAATCAACTGGCAAATCGTGCTCACAAAATACAGAAAAAAAGTTATCAATGTCTTTCCATCTTTTTCGCATTGACCCTTCAAGTTCCGGTGCTCTTTCTTTGAGCCAATCTTGATAATGTCCTGTCAGACAAGGTCCATGACCAATTACAGTCTCTACTTCTTGATATCCGTAATATGGAATTGGAAAATTTTCCCGTACAGGAAACCTTCCTTCCTTGGGAAAGACCCAGTCTCCAAAACTCTCTGCGGATTTATCTTGAATTCGATAAGGTGGTGTATTGAATTGATAATGAAGTTTACCAAATGCTGCCGTGTGCCACCCTTTTTGCACTAAAGTGTCGGTGATAGTAGGAATTTCTTTCGATAATATCATTCCATTACTTCTAACCCCATGTACATTAGGATATAAACCCGTAAGCATAGTTGCTCTATTAGGCATGCACATAGGATTAGCACAAAAAGCATTAGTAAATCGAACTCCTTGAGATGCTAATTGATCTAAATTAGGAGTTTTTAGCACTGTGTTTCCCGCACAACTCATGTGATCAGCGCGATGCTGATCTGAGATCATGAATAACACATTTAATTTTTCAGCTATTTTTTTCCCCTCTTTACTCTTTTTTCTTTCTTATATCAGTTTACCTCATTTCGATTATATTCTACCAATGGTCTTCAACTTTTTATACTTTTCATATCAAAATTAGAGGAATAAACCCATTTAATAAATTTTTATTATTATTTTAAGGGATATTGGGGTGTTCTTTTTTCAAAAAAAGCTTGGACTCCCTCCATTATATCCTCTGATGAAGAACAGAGCATTTGTGAGCGATTTTCTAATTGAATCAAAGTTTCCAAGCTTGGAGAGTCCATCGATAAATTTATTGCCTCTTTGGTCATTCGCAATCCTAAAGGACTTTTAGCGAGCATTGTTTTCGCTAGATCTTTAGCACTATCCAATAATGCCTCCTCTCCCCCTTTAACAATTTTTGATATTAATCCAATCTTGTCTGCTTCATTGGCATCAATAAAGCGTCCCGTGTAAAGAATTTCTGCTGCTCTTGACATACCAATTAACCTCGGCAGATGATAACTACTGCCCAAATCCGCCCCCGAAAAACCCACATTGATAAACGCATTATTAAATTTCGCATTCTCTCCGGCGATACGTATATCTGCTGCGAGAGCAAATGCAAAACCCGCACCTGTCGCGGCTCCTTGAATTATGGCAATAATTGGTTGGCTAATTTTTCTCATTTTGACTATGATCTGGCTGGTTCTCCATTGTGCATACATTTTAGCTTTTATGATATCTTTTTCGGGAACATCTAAGAAATAAAATATATCTTTTAGCTCCGGCGGCTTCTTTTTCGATTGGAGTATCATGGATTCTTTTAAGTCTAATCCGGCACAGAAAGCGGTTCCTTTTGCCTTCAAAATAAGAATACGGCAATTGAGATTTACCATCAACTCATCTAATATTTGATGCAATTCTTTTATCATCTGGAAAGACATTGCATTAAGTTTCTCAGGTCTGTTCAGACAGAGAATTCCAATCCCATTTGATTTTAACTCAAATGTTATAGTTTTGAATTCAGTTTTCATTTTATACTATATACCTATAATTGCATATTTTTTAATACATTTATTTTATACAAGTCAAATATAATTTCTTCTCTTTCTATTTAATTCTTTATTTTGCTGAACTATTATTTTAAGATAAGAAAAACATATAAGAATAAGACCAAGAGTACAAAAAAACAGAGCGATATGACCTAATCTTTTTTTAAAACAAACTCCAAAAAGGCACATAAAGAATTTAATTTAGAAAAAAGATATTTGCATTCTTAGATTTGTATATTACTATAAAAGCAACAATTTCATTGATTATTAAAAAAATCAATGACAATAAAGCAATAATAGGATTTAAGCTTAGATTTATATTTTCAATACCTCTTAAAAAATAGGTGATAAAAAAGCATATAACCAAGAAATTATATACTCCTAGATCGCTTTTTTCGCTATGAATAGTTTTATAATGGTTGATAATATTTGCCAATCCTATACCTACTAGATATAAAATATAGGGAAAAAATGGTTGAATTAATCTTGGATCTCCTGGAATTGCCATGAAGATGCTTAAATACAAGAAATTAATCCCCGTAACAATAAAGATAAAAAAGATCTGTATTTTTTTAATGTTTTTTATTAAAAAATAGACTCCCATTAATACTATTACAAATCCAAGAAGGATGAACATATAGTAGAACTCATAGGGTATTCCAAATAAAAGTCCCGAAACTGCCGCATTAAGTATCCCACTTAACGAGGATAAATTAATTCCATAAATAAAATCAAATGCTAGCGAGTGATAATGAAAATTAAAGAAAGGATCCCCTACTTTGTATGCATTATATAACGCCCAAATAAAAAAAGTGCTAGAAAAAGACAATAAAATCACCACTAATTTTCTTAATGAAGGCTTTTTCACATGGATATATTTTAAATAAGGCAAAAGAGAGTAAAAAAGAATCCCGAGGATCATAAAGAGACCAAAAGTTAAATGCGTAAGAGTCAATATCACCACTACACAACTTAAAGATATCATATTTTTGAAGTTATGCTCTTCTTTGACTATGGTAAAATAAAATATTAAAATACATAGTAATGTAATTAACTCTTCTCGTAAACCCCTTCCATTATTATATACTAAGAATAAATTTAGTGCTACTAATGTACTAGTTATTAATCCTATCAATTTAGCATGATCCGTTCCCATATTCTTTCTTTCTACTAATTTCATAGATGCTTTTGAAAACACGAGATATGAATAAAAGATTAATAATATTCCTGCTGTTAAGGAAGTTAAATTTACTGCTAAACCTTCATTACCCGTAATCAGAAGGAAAAGGGAGATGAAAAGAGGGAACATAGGTGGTCTATAAGAAGCATATTTTAGCATTCCCCTCGCAGACACAATGTAAATATCGGCATCAGGGTTCAGTGGAACAATTATGGTTGAGATGATTCTTAAAATTGAACCCCCCATAAGGATTAGGAAAAAGATATAATCATATTTTGCTAATTTCATAGGTTATTGAAACCAATATCTTTATTTTAGATTAATTAATGAAGTAAGATTTAAGAATTAAATTAAGAATTTGTAGTGTGTTGAATTAAAATAATTAATGAGAAATTTTTCTTTTCAATATTTCTTAATCCTAGGTCAATTACCCCGCCTTGAAAGGCGGGGCTTGTGGCTCAAATCCCCATCAATTCTCCTAAAAGCTTCTGGTTCATCATCGTCCACATCTAAGGGGCTAATTGACACATAGCCCGTGTCCTTCGGATATACCGAGGGACAACTGCCCGATCTCTGATAT
>SHMU01000237.1 GCA_008080765.1 Promethearchaeota archaeon
CTCCGATGACCGATTCCATAGCATCGTTAGGAAGAGTTCTAGTTACAAGCCCACAACGTTAGTGGTGGGTAATTGACGCTGATTGAGAACTATCAAAGGATCCATTCGTCCTTCAGGAATTGTCAATTGTATCTGCCATCCCCCCACTCCATAATGTAATATATCGAGTTCAATTCTCTTAAGATCTGCGATATTATATTTTCCGACTGCAGTGACAACACTTACTGGAATTTGGTGTTTAATAAGTTCTTGAATTGTATTCAAGTCTTTTTAAATGCATTTAGGTATCTCTTCACCTCATTGTGGGTCTTCTCGGTTCCATCAATGCTCACTCCAACCGCAAATGGACGATATTTTTTGAAGAAATCGATTTCTAATTTTACTAAACCATTAGTAATGAAACCATAACTCATATTTGAGCTCGTTATTTTTTCAGCAATTTCATAGAAATCTTCTCGTAAAGTTGGTTCTCCACCTGATAAAAATACTGATTCTACACCAATATTTTCCAATTGTTCAATTAAATTGAAGGCTTCTGATGTATCTAGTTCTCCTTCTCTTTTTAAACCTGCATTTGAAGCACAATGCTTGCAGTTTGCATTGCAAGCTAAAGTTAGTTCCCACACAACAAATTTTGGATGAAATTTCATTTTTTATGATAAAAATGTGTATCATAAATTGAAAAACATAAAAATTAATTCTTTTGGGAATGAATAGGCGCAGGAATCCTTCCTAATCTGTCAATAAAGGTTTTGCAGGAGCTTTCTTTTATTGGCATAATAATTGATTTGCCTAGAAGCCCTCCAAATTCAACATCTTCTCCAATTTCTTTCCCTATTACTGGAATTATTCGCACACCAGTAGTCTTATTATTTATCATCCCGATGGATGCTTCATCTGCAATAATTCCTGAAATGGAAGACGATGGAGTTGAGCCTGGAATACATATCATATCCAATCCAACTGAACACACTGAGGTCATAGCTTCTAATTTCTCGATTGTTAAAATCTTTTTTCTTACCGCATCTGTCATTATCTTATCTTCGCTTACAGGAATAAACGCACCTGATAATCCACCAACATATGAAGACGCCATTAAACCACCCTTTTTTACAGCATCTGTTAATAAAGCCAATGCAGCTGTAGATCCCGGTCCACCAGTCGTTTCTATCCCCATATCTTCTAAAATTCCCGCAACACTGTCAAAGGGTCTTGTTGTAGGGGCTAAGGACAAATCGACAATTCCAAAAGGCACGCTTAATCGTTTTGAAGCCTCTTGGGCAACAAGTTGTCCAATTCTTGTGATTTTAAATGCTGTTTTTTTAATTAAATCGGCTAAAGTTTCAAAATCAACTTCTTTTTGCGATTTCACCACATTTCTAACAACTCCTGGGCCCGAGACTCCCACATTTATACAACTTTCAGCTTCTCCTACCCCATGAAATCCCCCCGCCATAAAGGGATTGTCTTCAACAGCATTAGCAAATACAACTAATTTTGCGCATCCTATTGAGTTATGATGTTGAGTCTTCATAGCTATTTTGCAAATAATCTCGCCCATCATTTTGACTGCATTCATATTCATACCTGACCTTGTGGTTGCAACATTAATTGAACTACACACCCTCTCTGTGGATGATAATACATCTGGCAAGCTTTTAATTACACATAAATCTGCACGAGTGAAGCCTTTATGAACTAATGCTGAAAAACCTCCTAAAAAGTCAACATTCACTTTTTTGGCAGCATTATCAAGACTCTTAGCAATATTCACACAATCATTTATAGCTTCTGAACTTATTTGTAGTTCTACTAAATCAGATTTACGGTGCAAGGGATCATTGAGCTTTTGAATATCATCAATAGATATTTCTTGAATCGTTGCTAAGTTTCCTAATAGAAATGAAATTGGTGTAACAATAATCCTCCTATTAATCACAGGTATTCCATAGTCATCCTCAATAGAACTTGCAACTTGAGAGAGATCTTTTGCAATAGAGATTATTTTAGTCTCAATTTTTTGTTTCATTCTATCCAAATCAGGATCAGAACAATCTAACAGATTAATACCCATCGTGATTGTGCGCACATCAAGACCTTGGTCCTTTATCATTAATTTGGTTTCAACTACTTCTTCAGGTGTAAAAGACATTTGAAACATCCTCCTTAAATTCTGTGCATGGCACGAAAGACATCTTCATGTTGGATTGATATAAACACTCCTATTGTTTCTCCTGCCTCTTTAAGGTCTTGATCAACTTCTTTTAAAGTTGAATTACTTGTTTCAAAATCAACCACCATAATCATGGTGAAAAACTCTTGGGCATATGATTGAGAGATATCAGTAATATTTACCTTATGTTGTGCTAAAACACCTGAAACAGCTGCAACGATTCCAGGCATATCGAGTCCAATAACGCTTACAATGGCTTTCATTTTTTTATTCGGTTATTTATAATAATGAATTCATCTCCCCCTTATCAGCTTTGTGGTTATAGCATTAGTTGTAAAAAAAATAAAAGAATGAGTATCTTATGCTTTTTCTTATACACGAAATCAGTTAGAAATTTAATTTATAGATTTCTGATATTTTTTTGCTTCGAGTTATTTGATAATTACACTGAGGCGAGCTACATACATAGGCATCAGTTTTTCTCATGTCATAATGTGGGAAAAACAATAAATGACCCTTTCCACACACTGGACAAGGGGGTGCAGCCGTAGAGAAGACTTTTTCAGACATATTTATCAATAATGTCTATGGTCATATCTATATAATTTTTACTATAGAAAAAAATATCTTCTAAATAATGTATATATATGATTCTGATATGGTACTTTTCTTCTCACCTATTGGGATTTCAAAGATATTGATATATGCTAAGTCTTATCAAGCGATCGTAGACTATCAATTCGTTCTAATAAGGCTTCGAGTTTTAAAAATACTTTTTCTTCATTGTATTTTCTTACATCTGCATGGTCTACATCAATCATTATACATGCAACCCGGGGGAAGGAGTTCTTAATTTTCCTCATCAAGTCATATTGCATAACTGAATATGGTTTACAGCTAAAATTATTTGTAAATATTATTCCATCGATATCGAATTTTTCAATCATCTTTTTCATTGCGTTAAATCTTAATTCTAAACCGTATGGACACACCGAAGAATTTTGTATTCTTGCTAGTGATTCTAAAGGTTTGCCAGGATCTAAAGGATATTGATCTATTTCTCCTTCAATTGTTCCCATACAAGAAGTATATGTGGCATAAATGATATTGGCATCATATTCAGCCAATCTTGAAGACATGGCTCTTAATTGATGCCAAGGAGCTATATTATCCCAGAGCAAGCGATACTTCTCATTAGGAACGGGATATCTTCCTTCCTTCATTAATTCTTTCGTTTCTTCTGCTAAAGTTTTAAAATGCTTTACCATTAAAGGACTTCCTCGGTGAGAACTTAAATATGGTGCCATATGTACGAAAGAATCGAAGGCTGATATGCCAGAAGGATGATGAGCAGCAGAATTTAAAAAATCTTTCCAATATTCGATTGCTTCGTTAGAATACTTAATCGCTTCTTCTACCTTTTCAAGATTAAACTCTTGTCCGCTCAATTTTTTTATTAAATCGATTAAATCTTGAAACTGCTTAACTATATATTGTAGATCAATTTTTTCCTGTGTATCATAGCAAAAAGGAACATCTATAATATAATGGGGTATGTCGTACTTCCTGTGATACACATCAAACCATTTAGAAATTAGAGAGCAATTATTATTATTTGAGATTAATAAATCTGGTTTAGGCAATCCTCCAATTGGAGAGTTCTTACCCTTTCCAAAATAGCTCCCCAGATCAATGCGGGCGTAGGAGCAGAGATCCATCGAAAATCCTCGACTTTCAGCCTCTTCTGCTAAAGTAGACCCTAGCTTTTTGGCTGCACACATCGCGGAATGATTTTCCGGGACAGCAATTACCAGATCAAACCCTTTCAATAATTCGATGGGAACTACAATTGCAATCCATACCGTAAATTTTCCTTTTTTTGCTTGGATTTTATTATAGGTATAATACATACCCATCATTTTAGACAAATTTCTTGCTGAATTTTGCAATCTTCTTACGGACTTTGACATGTTGTTATTTTTTCTCTCACATTATCATATGATTCCTTAATTTAAATTCATTTTTTATTTCTTAATAATTCATAAAATGCATGGATTCTTGTTTTATATGACTCAATATTATAATTATCTTCAATTGAAAACTCTAACAGAAGTGTGGGAATGTTAATTTCATTAAATGATTCTTTTAATGTAGGAAATTCAAAATATTCATATTTGCAGAATTTTTCTCCGATAAATATTATACCAGATATTTTTCTATTTTGGATTAGTTTTTTAAATTCTTTTTGGCGATTATCTAAAGAATATAGCAATGTGGGATCCGGAAAATGATATTGATAAAATTTTACATAATATTCTTCCACACTCTAACTATAAACTTGGACATATTGTCCCACCCCGTCGTTAGAGGAAACGGGTGATGGTGAGGAGAGGTTATGAG
>SHMU01000238.1 GCA_008080765.1 Promethearchaeota archaeon
CCTAAGATATGCCCGCCAGCTAATGCTTAGTGGACTCGTGGGAATCCCCGTCCTTTAGGGCGGGGAGGCTTCAATTTTTAATTGTAGTAATTCATTTTACCATTCTCTGAATTTGAATAGATCTAAAAAGCATTAATCTGAGAAAACACAGAAAATTTGCTCTAGTAGAGAGATGAATCTTGTGTCGATTTTTGTTTTACAATTGAATAAAATTAACTAAGATACGCAAGAAAAGTTAAAATCAAAATAAATTAAAAAGTATAAAAGTAAATAGTGGAAAGGGAGTTAGTCTTCAAGCCCTTCTTCTTCCAGAAGGCTGTCCAAATCCGTTGTCCTTTCTGGTTTAGGTTCTTTTTCTTTGGGTAGTTCGGAGACTTTCACATACTTTCCTTTCTTTGGTTTCTCTTTCTTTTTTGCCATTTCGCCTTTAGGTGTTTCAATCTTTCTTTTTAACCTGAAGCTATAGAAGAGGGCAATAATCCAAATCAAGATGAGTAGGGCTATCATGAATATTATAAAGTTGTTATAAAATACATCAGAATATTCAGGGGTTAAAAAGCTAACTGATAAGAGTTGCTGAGTACTAAAAATCTCATTTGTTTCGAGATTTTCCGCTTTCAATTGTATGGCAAACGTCAGAGGATTTGCGGGGGGATTTTCAAAATTAATTGCTAAGTCGAGGATTGTACTTTCTCCGGGATTGAGGGAACGCAATTTTAATGCTTCTTGCTGTATTATAGTATAGACAGGAAGATATACTAATTCATAGCTATAATATTTTGAAGAGATTTGTTGCAAGAACAAAATATTGGTAATCTTAATCGGAGATGTTCCTTGATTTTGGATGAAGATACGTAGATATCCATCGTCACCTTGATGTATTTGATCATTGATAAATTGGGCAAAAAAGAGAACCTCATTGGTGGGTTCTACGAGATTGACGGTAATAGTTTTGCTCGTATTTAAGATTGTATTATTTCCTTCCCAAGTTAATTGCAATTGCAACTCTATAGATGGAATAGTCAATTGTTCGGTATCAATCTGAAAACTTACTTCCCCATTCACATCAGTGGAAGCTTGAGGAGAAGTAATATTTACCCATGTGGATCCATTGAAATATTGGCAGATAACTGGTTTATTTGACAATAATTCCCCGAATTCGTCTTGGAGGGTCGCCTTTAGATTAAACTGACTTCCATTAAGAGGATTTTGCGGATTAATCACAATATTTGTAAACTCACTAATAGGGAGTAATTGATATGAGGAGTTAATCACTTCATAGGTACTAATATAATTTTCATCAATTATATTTGCAATAAAGGTAGTATTTTCAGGTGGATATAAACATTTATCTCTTTCAAATAAGTGCAGTAGTGCCGGCGCTTGAGTTTGTGAAGATTTTACGGAGAGAATTGTACCTTCTAATTCTGCCTCAGTTTTATTGACTAAAAGAGCAATATCGGGAGCGTTATATGTTCCGATGATCTCGTCTTCCAGATAGATGGTAACAATTGTTTTTGCACCGCCTTGTCGTATTGGTGCGGTCAATCCTTGCCAATATCCTTCTGGAGTTAGCGCAGGAATAGAAAAGGTAAGATCAAATTCTTTAATACTATTGTTGCTTCCCGATTGATCTAAGGTTTGAAGCGAAGTGGTTCCATTATTTATAATCCATTCTTCATCATTAGAAGACACTAAATTTATAGCAACTTTCAAATCGACTTCAAAGATCGGATCCAAATTTTCCAAAATTACTTTAAATTTAATTTCCTCATTGGGATTGATGATTGACTCATTTTGCAGAACTTCCTTTAAGTTTACCTCTAATTGATATCCGGAAATTTCATGAGTATATTTCTGATTAATATCGGAATTATTAAAGGAGTAGAAATCTGCAGGGAATTGTGTAGTTTTATTAATTGAAGCGACATGCAAATTATAAGGTGATATTTCGTCAAATTCACCAATTTTTTCTACTGTTTTTACTTCCAATAAATTTTGTTGTAATTCCGGAATATATGAGAAATTTCCAAATGAAATATTATAATAATCAATATAAATAGGAATTTTAGCGGCGCCTATTAAACTTCCATTGCCCCATATCATTCCTAATTGATATTTACCATAGGTGGGAATAGATTCATTCACTTGCAATAAAATGTCTTCCCCAAAAGTAAAGGAAAGAAGACTCTTATCCGCCGTTCTTACTCCCGAAGTATCGGAGTCAGTTTTAAATATTGTACCATTAGGAAAATAGAGTGTTGCATTTACTTCACCATTTGTAGGCGCTATAGAGCCTGCCCCTCTGATATCCGCTTGAATTGACATATTATCTCCATGCATGAACCCTCTGCTTTCTAATAATTCCCCTATATAATTAATATAACTTGTTATTTTACTCATCGCGTTAAAACTATCCAGTCTAAGAGAATATATTCCATCCACCAGAGTAATTGTATTATTATTAATAACCACTTTATCCAAAGAAGGAGTATCAGCAATCTGAGATTCTCCGCTTGTATTGCCTAATATCGATTCAAAATTGGGATCTATGAGTTCAATCGCAGTATTATAATCATCATAAGTAAACCAGAATTCCGTAAAATTCCAAGTATCGAAAATTGCTGCTGCAGAATCATAAGTATAGTTAAGAGTCCATTTTGGCGTTCCATAGTCTTCAATTTCATAAGTTGCTGTCGCATTTGCTTCATGATAAGCAATTACATAATAAGAGGTGACATTAAAATTGAATCCGCTTGTTATTGAGGTATTCCATTCAAGAAATACTTCAAAATTAGGATCGGCATTTGATGGAACATAATTTGTAAAAGTACTTATCCATCTACCTAACCCCCATGTTTCATCTGATTTATTTACATTGGGATTTACCTTATTTTGTAAAGAAATTCCATCAATCGTAAGATTTATGAACCCATCAGTTTCAAAATCAGAGGGCATATAACCACGTGTCACATTGATTTTAAATGTGCTAGCATCATAATTTTGATAAGTCCAAGTATCTGTAGATATTGTTCCGTTTAATAAGATATGCTCTATCTCCTTATCCCCGAAATCGTTATCAGATGCTTGAGGAATAACTACCAAACTATAAATCTCTTCAGATACATTAGATTCGATTACAACATAATAATTCGATAATGGTAAGTTTGCCACATCGGGAAGATCAAAAAATGCTAGCTCATCTCCTTTATAGTTATCAAAATCCTGCTGAGCAAGTAAGCTGGATGAATCAGGGATAATAGATTTAGTAGATAATTTACTCTGAGTTCTAGCAATGGTCCCATTAGCATCATAAAGCGAGATGGTTATCTTCGCATCATCCGCAGCCGTGGTATTCAATGTTCGTATCCAGGCATAGACTCCATGGATTTCAGAACTATTGCCTTTAAGATCGAATTCTAATGCCAGTTCATTGGAATTTGTTATTGGAATTTCAAATCCATATATGGGGTTTACATCCAATTCATATAAATTTGTAGTAAAATCTAAGAGAGTGTTGTTGAAAATAAATCTAAAGGATGTAATATTTTCATCAGTAATATATTTTAAATTTTCATTTATAAAACTTTCAGTTATTAATTGTCCACTTCCCTTAGTAATAAGTACAGGGTCCATTATGTATAGCCACCCATTTGTAGGATCCTTAATTTGAATTGATAAATTCGCGTTAGATGCTGCTGAGCTCTGGTCAATAGTGCAATTTACTCTAATAGAAAAGCCTAGTATTTTTGAGCGGTTAAATTCTATATCTTCTCCATCAAATGAAGTTGTTTGCCCTGTATAATCGGCATCTAATGTTAAATTTACTCTTTTATTAGTGGTATCTGAATATACACCTAATACATAATTAGTTGGATCATCATCTGTTAATCTTTGCATGTCTGGAGTAAATGATTGATCTTCTTCTGTGAGATTGCTATTGCTTGTATCCATTTCAAATAATCTATAATTTTCAAGCTCAAAATTATCTTCTAACGCGCTATGGTCCTCGATAGCATGATCTGTGGTGAAATTATTTTGAAAGGTAAAGTTAAAATCTCCATATGTCAGAAAAGCAGTATCTGAAGGGGCTGACACATCAAAGAATTCGAAATTATTATAAATAGAGGATTGATTTTCCATATACACTCGAACTTTTTGATCTATTCCTGATCCATTGATTATTTCATCAATATCAGAAGTAAAAATAATGGGATCTGCATCATTTGGTAAGCCATATGGATGACTCTCGTTGTTTATAGAGTCATTGAGCATCCATCCAGCAATTAATCCCGACAACAGAAAGGTGGCGAGAATAAGTAAAATATAAACTTTTTTCTTCACATTTTTATTAAGATTCAATTCTAATCCTTACTTTTTTTATTCTAATTAATTTATTTAAAAATTCTAGAAATTTTAAATTTATTATACTAAGGATAATATTTAATTTACCTTCATCGACAAAAATACTTAGACTTGCTGATCTCTAATTTGTCGGTATGCGACAAAAT
>SHMU01000239.1 GCA_008080765.1 Promethearchaeota archaeon
TATAATTTATCATTCATTTGGAAAATTAACCTCAAATTATATATTCTAAGAATTAATAAACTATATTTAATAATGAATATTTAGGAATTTTTAATCATTCAAAAAATACAATTTCACTTTAAAATAGGTAAACAAATTAGGTAAACAAATCATGAAAATTGGTATTGAAAGTTTAAATCAATTTGAGATTGTCCGTGGAACTTTTACATTAGCGTTTGTTATTATTTCTATTATGATTGGCATCCGGATTTTATTGAAATACTTTTCCCTAAAAGAGAAGGCATTTATTACGGTTGGCTTGACTTGGATATTTATCAGCTCACCATGGTGGGGTAATGCATTTTCTTTTTTATCAATTCTACTTTTTAGATACGCTTTTGATGCGTTTTTGTATTTATTGCTGATGAATGCATTTGTTCCCGTTGCGTTAATGACCTGGGTATTTTCATTGACCGAATTAACATACCCCCATTTGAAATACAAACTAATCACCCCCTATTATATAATTTGCGTTTCCTATTTAGTCTACTTCATCATCGCTCTTTCATTAGACACTACTCTTATTGCAAATCAAAAAGGAATATTTGATTTTTCGAGAACATTAATTCCTACATTATTTGCTTTTTTCGCATTGATCAATGTGGTAATTCTGGGAATATTATTTGCCAATAAAGCACTCAAGTCTCCTGACCCCCGCGTACAGTGGAAAGGAAAGTTTTTCTTCATTGGGATTTTTTCCTTCGTAGGAGCAACATTGATTGATACGATATTTGTAGGCGAATATTTTCTATTAAGGATTATTGTTCGTTTAATTTTAATTATGAGCGGAGTTTTTTATTATTTGGGTTTTTTCTTATCAGATAAGCTCGTAAACAGATTAATCAAAGAAACAACCACCACTTAAAAATTTCTTTTTACTTTTCTTCTTCTATTGATTTATTATAGTTAATTGATTCGATGATTATTTTGAATCTTAGTGGGAGATTTTTTTTCATAGAAAAGCAAATAATAGCTTCACTTATTGCAAGAACTCTTTTGGCGAAATTAATATTTTATTAAAAAAAATGATATAAAAGCAGATGCTATTTACTATTTATATTTATAAATTGAAGTTAGGTAGGGAATTATTTTGAATAATGAACAAAAGAATAAGAAATGTCTGGTATTTATCTTTAATGCGGATAGTGGCGCCATTAACTCAATTAAGGATTTTTTCCATAAGATGATTAAGCCTTCAACTTATGAGTGTAACCTCTGCCAGATTACCTTCGGTAATTTTGGCATGAAGAAGGATTGGGCACAATATCTTAGCGAAATAGATAGGGAAGTTAATGTTGAGTTTTATCATCGTGATGAATTTGAGGAGCTTTTCCCAGAAGTGAAGAACGCCAAATATCCTTCAGCATACTTAGAAACACCCAATGAAATGAAAGTCTTTATTTCCCAAGAAGAAATGAATTCATTGGAATCCGTGGATGAATTAAAAAAATTAGTAAATAAACGATTAGATGAGATGGTCTAAATCATTTTCTTTTTTATTCCATTTTTTTAAAATCATTCTGAGTAACCTTCAATTAAATCTACTTTCAACCATTAAGGCTCAGAAAAAGGTAATTCATAGTTATGAAACTTTCTGACAAATCAGGACATATTTTAAATATCTATAGATATTATCCTAAGATTCCCGTGTTTGTTCCCATAATTAATATCCCCTGTGTATTATCATTCATTATAAGTTGAGCCCAAAAATCCTATGTTAGTTATATTAACGAAATGCACCATCTGAATGAGTTTTATTGAAATATAATTGTTTTAATTACTAATAAGATTGGGAAATGAGATCTAATAAATAATTTATACTAAAAAGAAAAGAAATAGTAAAACTCCTTTGTTCTCTATTTATCTTTTAATTTTATGAACTTATAACCGTGGATTAGATTAAGATAAAGGTATTTACCATTTAGAATCAATATATTGAATCATTTGCGATTTTTTTGTAGTAGGAGGTTTACATCCTTGATTGAAACACACATAAGCAGTTGCCTTTTCGTCCAAGGTGGTATATTCCGTTATGAACTCCGCAATGGTTAATATCTTTGAATCATTTACTTCAGTGGGTTTCTTGATAATGAGTACATTGGGGTAAAACTTATTTTGGAGTTCTTCAATTAAATTGATGGTATCATCTCCTTTAGAATTACCTGTAATAACCACTTTATAGGACGGTCCCATTGCAAAATCTACAGCACACATAAGCATACAAAAAGTGCTAGGATTATTCTTTATTTTTTCCGCAAATACTTGGCTTATGATTTCAGCTTTTCTCTCTAATTCAAGATCTCCTGTATAAAAACCTAATTTGAGTAGATTGAGCATTGCTACAGAGTTTCCGGAAGGGATTGCACCATCATAGATTTCTTTTTGTCGTACAATAAGATCTTCTCCTTCATCTGAAGTAAAATAAAAAGCTCCTATATTTTCATCCCAAAAATGAGTAAATAATTTTTCATTTAAAGAAAGAGCGAAATCGAGATATTTAACATTAAAAGTAGATTCATAAAGCTCTAAGGAAGCCCAAATAAGAAACGCATAATCATCTAAAAAAGCATTAAAATCAGCCTGTCCATCTCTATATCGATGTAATAAGGTTCCATTGGATTCTATTAAATTATTTGAGACAAACCCAAAAGCTTTCTCTGCAGCTGTAAGCAAGGTGTCATCCTTAAGAACTCTTGCCCCTTTTGCAAGAGCAGCAATCATTAACCCATTCCAATCTACCAAAATTTTATCATCTTTTTGGGGATGAATTCTCTTTTCTCTTTCTAAAAATAATAATTTTTGCATCTTTTCTAATTTTTCTTTTAATTCTGAGAGGCTAAGTCCATATTTGTCTGCAATTTCTTCAAAAGATTCTGTAAGATGCAGTATGTTTTTTCCCGTTTCTTGCTTGGTGGCTTCTTCTCTATAATTTCCCGAAGATGTTATATTATAGATTTGTGCAAACATATCCTCATTATATTCCTTATCATCTAAAAGGTCTTTAATTTCCTCGTGGGTCCATAAATAAAATTTTCCCTCAACACCTTCACTATCGGCATCTTCTGCAGAATAAAAACCACCTTCTGGGGAGGTCATATCCCGCAGCACATAGGTAAAAATATCTTGCGCAACTTGAGCATAAAACTCATTTCCGGTGGCTTGAAATGTCTCCAAATAGGCAATAGCCAACAATGCTTGGTCATAAAGCATTTTTTCAAAGTGCGGAACGAACCATTCCGCATCGGTTGAATACCGATGGAAACCAAAGCCGATATGGTCATAAATTCCCCCTTTTCGCATTTCTTGAAGTGTTTTCTCTACCATCTTTAACGCAGTTGCATCTGTCGTTCGTTGCCAATAGCGTAGCAAAAATAATAGATTATGTGGTGTTGGAAATTTAGGTGCCATTCCAAAACCTCCTTTTTCGGGATCAAATCGAGTTCTAAGTTGGATAAACGCTTCACGCAAGTCATTTTTATCTAATTTCTGACCGGGAGCTTCATCTAGGGCGTTTTTTATCGCATAGGTGACTTGTTCCGTTGATTGAATTAATTTATCTTTTTCAGTATTCCACATCTCCCTTACTCTTGGGATTAAGGTCATAAGACCAGATTGCCCAAAGCGAGCTTGTTTTGGAATATACGTCCCAGCAAAAAACGGTTTTTTATCTGGAGTCATCAGAATGGTCAATGGCCAGCCTCCTCTACCCGACATGACTTGGCAAGCGGTCATATATATTTTGTCAATATCCGGTCTTTCTTCTCGATCTACTTTAATTGGTATGAACGTCTCATTGATTAATTGCGCAACGTCCTCATCTTCAAATGATTCCTTTTCCATTACATGGCACCAATGACATGTAGAATATCCAATGGAGAGAAATATGGGTTTGTTTTGTTTTTGTGCTTCTGAAAACGCTTCATCACCCCAAGGATACCATTTCACAGGATTATAGGCATGTTGCAAAAGGTAGGGGCTTTTTTCATGAATTAAATTATTAGGTGTTCCTTCATTTTTTGTAGTCATTTGAAATTCTCGTATCTTGAATATTATCGTGAAAATTTGAATCTAAGTATTATTAATTATAAAGAATTTAGCAATAATAATTAGAACTTAGTAGAAAAGGTTCATCTTTCTTAATAATACATTAGAAGAAGATAAAGAGGTTACAAATATTGAGTTGAAGCCTCCCCGCCCTAAAGGACGGGGATTCCCGCGAGTCCACTAAGCATTAGCTGACGGGCATATCTTAGGGCTGTTTGTCGCGGTAAACCCCTTCCACGTGCGTAGAAAGGATTCCTCCTTCAAGGAGGGTTGATGCGATAAGTCATCGGATGTCAAGAACGTTACCATGATATTCACGGCGGAATTTAAGTCCCTATCCATCTGATGACCGCATTCGCAAGTAATAGTACG
>SHMU01000240.1 GCA_008080765.1 Promethearchaeota archaeon
ATCTCACCCACAGCATAAACCATGTAGATGCTCTGCGAAATTCATCCCCTCCATGAATGGAGGGGACTTCTTTCGCAATTAGTTAAAATATCATCTCAATTTCTTAGTAGGAATAAGGAAGGAAACAATCGATGACTTGGATCCCAGTGTAAATCTCTTAGAAGTTGATAGGACAACAATTGTGAGGAGAATTATTAATGCATGAATTGAGCAACACAAAATTGAAATCAAAATAATCCACTATCAAAAAGGCGAGACACTAGAAAAATCCGCTAACATATGTGGGGTATCATTTTGGGATTTGTTTGAAGAATTAAAAATCGAGGAATTACGTCTAAATTTGATGTTGATAAAGAAAAAGAGACATATATTCCAGTATTTGGGAAAAAAATAACGATTTACTAGAAAAAATACGAAATCATAAATAATTAATTCATTAAGTTTTCCAGACACTTTTCTTTTAGAACAATTATGCAATCAGTTCTAGATACTATTAAATCATATAACAATTGGTTAGGAATAAATTTAATTCTTACAAAGCAAAAAATATTAAATAATTTTATTTCAATACTTCTAATAATCTTAATTTGAAGATTACCCTTTTTAATGAATCTGTGTTATTAAATTAAAATAACTACGTATATAATGAATACATAAAAGTATTCTAAAAAAAACTATATTCCAAAGAATTCAATAATACTTAGTACGGTTGCTAACAATGGAAGAAATAAAGGATTTTATTAAACAGCTAACGAATGTTGGAGAAGAATTAATGGAAACTCTACAACATAGAGCCAAATTATCTACATTATTTGATATTTTTTCGGAGAATTTAATTCCTCGATTTGTTTCCGAGAAAGAATTAAAGGAATATTATGAAAAAAGAATGGAAGATGTAAATAAATTTATCGAAACAATATAGAATTTAAAAAATAGAAAGGAAAGAAGGAAGGAAAACATGACTGAAAGTCAGCCACAGGAAAAAAGTGATATGTTTGGAAAGATTGGAGGTCGAGAGAATTTTAATAAGGCGCTTTATGGGCTTACTAAAGGCATAGGAGGTCTATTTTTAGAAACATTTACCAATCTTAAAATAATAGGAAAGGAAAACATACCCTTTCACAATAAAGCAATTTTGACAACTATTAGTGATAATATCTATCGAGATATGCTGGCAATTACCCAATTAACCGGACGACAAATTCATTTTATGTTATCACCCAAGATTATCAGACATAAGATTGCTGGACCCGTTTTAAAAACGTTGGGAATGTTTCGAGGTACAGAAAGTAAAGATGATCAAGAGCCTGTAGATCAAGTCTTTAAATATCTTAATGAAAAAAACGATCTGGTAGCATTAACGCCGGAAGCAAAGATGGATGAGGAAACACAAGTAAAAGCCATGGCGGCAATTATCAAATTTGCTGTAGCAGGTGATGCGCCCATTATTCCCCTCAAAGTATACACAGAAAAGACAAAATTATTCAAAACCATCGATATCGAAGGCATCGTGATTAAAGTAGGTACACCTATAAAAGTGGAGAGAAAATTAACCCGCGATAAGTATCGAACTCAAAGATATGAATTAGCAGAAGGCATCATTAAAATTATTCAATCTTTAAAAAATTCAAATCAATAAATAATTGTTGTGAAATAAATCATGGAAAATAATCAAGACCCTCCGAGAAAACATAATATTGATTTACCGGAAATAATTCGAGAGCTCAAAGATAATAAGATTCCTGATTTGAATAAGAATGAAATTAAAGAATTATTTAATAATATAGATCCTTCGGTAATAAATGATATGCTCAACGGATTTAATACCTCTGTAAAAAATATATTTGATTTGGGGTTTAAACTAGCAAATAGTTTAGATTTGAACAAGATCTTAGATTATTTCGAAGATATGAAAAGCTCCAACACAAATACTAATTCAAACACAAAATAATTTATTATTTCCTTTATCTTTCTAATTTCTGATTTCTGATTTCTGATTTCTAATTTCTAATTTCTAATTTCTAATTTCTAATTTCTAATTTCTAATTTCTAATTTCTTCCTATTGGAATGCATTAATTGCATAACCAAAAATAACAAATGAATAATTAACAAACGTATGTCTCATTTAAACAATTCATAAATAATTTTTAAAGCATTTTCTTCATTTTTAGGAAAAGCAGCGATTTTGAATTTAATATAAATACAATCTCCTTGCTCTGTTAATTTATAGAGGTTTTGAGTAAGTAAATTTTGTTTATCAAACCGAAGAAAGAAATTAAGGTGGGGATCTAATCTTTTTCTTGCTTGATCTCTAATAAGTTGTTTTGTTTGCTCACTCAATTGAGTAATTATATTGTCAAAAAAAGCATTGATATGTTTATTTTTTGAAAGTTCGACCCTTAATACTTTTATTAATTCTTTATTAAATCCCATTACCGACTTTTCATATAATTCAATTTTCTCTTCTTTCAGATCAAAAGGAAATAAACTCAAAAGTTTTGTTCTTATTTGATCAGCATTTTCTTTGGGTTGGACAAAAATCTCCACCGTAATAGAATGAGCTACAAGCATTTTGTTTTCGTATTAAAAAACATAGGTTCTTAAATATCATTAAAAGACTTACATTAGTAGAAAATGTATACTATTTAATAATTTTTAAGGCTCAAATCTAATGGTTAATAATACAATCTCATAAAAAGTAGAAAGAAAAAAGAGAAATTCTAAAAATAAAAAGATTAAGCTCAAATAGTTTAGCCTAAAATAGATTAGCCTTAAATTTTTTGAAATTGATCTTTGGCTGCACCACATACAGGACATACCCAACCATCAGGAATGTCAGAAAAACGTGTACCGGGATCAATACCACCATCAGGATCTCCTTTTACAGGATCATACACATAGCCACAAACGGTGCATCGATATTTTCCACCCAATTCAGCTGAGGTTTTCTTAACTTTCTTTTGTGATTCTTTTTGAGCATCAATACCCTCCTGTTCTTCAGATATATCCGCTGAAGGAAGATCATACAGATTTGGCATTCCATGCTCGTATTGTTTGGTAGCAAAACGAGAAATAACTATTCGCTGTATTTCCGAGGTACCTTCATAAATTTGGAATAGTTTTGCATCTCGAAACAATTTTTCAACAGGATAAGTTCTAATATAGCCATATCCTCCAAAAATTTGAATTGCTTCTGTAGTCACGTTCATTGCTACATCCGAAGCAAACGCTTTGGCACATGCAGAACTGATATTGTTATCAATTCCTTGATCTGCTTCCCAAGCTGCTTTATATGTCAATAAGCGTGCTGCTTGTATATTTTTGTACATATCTGCTATTTTTTGTTGTATTGCTTGATAATTTACGATGGGTCTTCCAAAGGCTTCTCTCTCATTGGCATAATCGATGGAATATTCCATGGCAGAACGAGCACATCCTACGGCAAAGGCTCCTATGGCGGGGCGTGTAGCAGCAAAGGTCTGCATTGCCAGCACAAATCCAAATCCTGGTTTTGCTAATACATTTTCTTTGGGAACTCTTACATCCTTCAGTATCACTGAACAGGTATTTGATGCTCTTTGACCAAGTTTCGGAATGTGAGCTCCCGTTTTTACACCCTCTGAATCCGTAGGGACAATAAAAGCTGCGATACCCTTATGTCGTTTTTCAGGATCTACAGTAGCAAATACGGAAATATAATCTGCGTATCCCGCATTAGTAATCCAATATTTAGTTCCATTCAAAATATATTCATCCCCCTCTTTTTCGGCTAGACACTGCATGCCGGCAACATCAGATCCCATACCTGGCTCTGAAGTAGCGAATGCAATTAATGTGAATTCATTTACTAATTCTGTTAAAATACGCTGTTTTTGCTCCTTATTTCCCCCAATTATGACTGGTTCGGCACCTAGATTATTGTCAAAAATTGAGGTGGCTATTCCGGGACATGCTGCGGCGATTTCCTCAACTACCACAATAGATTCCATCAATCCATATCCTAAACCACCGTATTCTTGGGGAATTGCCAAATTTAACAATTTTTCTTCCCACGCCTTTTTAATAACCTCCATAGGAAAATCATTTTTCTCATCATAATATCGTGCAACCGGCAGTACTTCTTTAATAGCGAATTCTCGAGCTTTTTGTTGTAATTCTTTCTGCTTAGCGGTTAATTCAAAATTCATTCAAACAACTCCATGTTATTTGTTCCTTATATTGATTTTAATCTAATTTTTAGGATTATTAAACCTTACTTTAATTTTTTAAAAATAGTAAACATGAATCGATAGATTAGAACAAATTGAAGCCTCCCCGCCCTAAAGGACGGGGATTCCCACGAGTCCACTAAGCATTAGCTGGCGGGCATATCTTAGG
>SHMU01000241.1 GCA_008080765.1 Promethearchaeota archaeon
TTGTCCAATTCTTAACCTATAAAGCACAAAAAATAGGCAAAAGAGTAATAAGAATTGATGAATCATACACCACACAGACCTGTGCGAAATGCGGGAAAAGAGTAAAGCGTTCATTGTCCGAGCGTACTATTACTTGCGAATGCGGTCATCAGATGGATAGGGACTTAAATTCCGCCGTGAATATCATGGTAACGTTCTTGACATCCGATGACTTATCGCATCAACCCTCCTTGAAGGAGGAATCCTTTCTACGCACGTGGAAGGGGTTTACCGCGACAGACAGCCCTAAGATATGCCCGCCAGCTAATGCTTAGTGGACTCGTGGGAATCCCCGTCCTTTAGGGCGGGGAGGCTTCAATGTTGCTAATTAAATAGATTCTTTTGAATTAGAATGTAAAAATAATCTAAAACCCATAATTTTAAAGGAATTTAAGAGATGATTATAAATCTTTATGTCGAATAGTAAAAAAAATTATTTAGAAGAAATAAGAGAAATTGTAGAAAAAAATAATATAGAACTATTATCAAAAGAATACATAAATTATGTAAGCCCATTAGAGTTTATTTGAAAAGTATGTAAAAAGAAATGGTAGAAACAAATCCAAGAAATTAGAAAATCCATTCTTCAATTAAATCCAACTAAAATAAAAAGTAAGAGTATTATTTTTTAGAATGCCATCGTTTCATATGAGTGGCGTGAGTTTCCATATATCCTTTAGATTTAAAGAATTTGTCATAATATTCTATATCTAAGTGATGTGCTTGAATAAAACCAGTAAGCGCGATTGTAGGATTTGTTCCAGGAAATTTGCCATACTTATCATAAATGTATTGAGCAACTTCGCTTAGACAATCTGTCATTTCCTCACTGTAAGGGGAGACCGTCTTTTTAACTTTAGAGCTTTCTTTCCAAGGACCTGGAGTGTTAGGATTGTATGCGCCTTCAGGTCCATATTTTCGCTTCGCAAACATTTCTACCGCAGCTCTCATAGTAGGAAAATATGGAGGACAGAGTGCCTCATATATACCATCTAATCCAACAGGATTAGGGACCGTCCAATCCTCATTTTCGACAAATGTGAACCCAAGACCTTTAATTCCTTCTGCTGTGGGAGCGCCTAAAATACTCATTGGATTTAGTCCGACGAAATACAATCCGCCAAGTCCCATCGCCTGCATCATTAGTACCATATTATGTCCCATAAAGGAGAGTTCTGCACAATTGGCTTGGAAGGTATTTGTTTCTAGAAACGATAAGGGAAATGGTTTATCCTTATTGAGTAAGCCAGAGCTAATGAATGGTTCTAAATTTCCTGCTGGTTGTCCTGTTTGGTCATCCATTATTAAATATCCGTTTTCAAGAAAGATGGAAAGAACCCCAAGCATTTCCTCGCTTGCATCTCCTATAGGCATAAATAGAGTAGATCCTGGTTTATTGGCCCACCAAAGATTTGGATCAAGTATATGACCCGGAATGGAAGGGAGATCTAATCTTGAATCTCCTAGTTTAGAAGAGTTTTTATGGCAATTCTCTAATATCCATTCGGTAATTTCTTCCATATCCTTCATTTCAGAGATTTGGTTCGGATTAATACCTCTCGTGTTAATGACAAATATCCCATTGTCGTTAGTATAAAAAAGTATAGGGGTCCCTATTCCTGCTGCTGTCGGCATCGTGCGTCCAGTAAAGCGTACCGCATGATCAGCATGAGCATTCGGATTGGCAGGGCCATGGGGTATACCAAAATTCCAACCAGTAACACCTGTAGCGGCAGCAATTAATAATGACTCTTCAAATTCAGTAAGGGGCATAGCACTGAAATTGGAGTTGTATTTTAACGGACCAGAGGGAATTTCCATTCCAACACCAAAACGGCGAGAGCGTCGTCCAAATAGAGCATTTGTCAGGGGAAACTTAAGTACTTCTTTTAATAGGAAAGATTCTTTAGACACTATGTTTAACCCCCACTAAAGTAGCTCCATAATTGCTATTGAATTTTTCAAAAGAGATGAATATTTTAGAATTATATCTAAATAGATGAAAATTAATTTTGAGTATCATAATTTAATGTTTTCCTCTTTTTTATTAAATTAGTTTTAGAATTTTCTTATTAATATTATAAAATCTATTTTTTTAAGAAAAAACTCACAGCCTTGTTAATAAATCTGTTTCATATAAGTTATAGATTGAATTAGTGTATTCAAATTCTTACAAGGAGATTTTGGGGCGGAAAGTTTGTTTTTGATTAAATTATTTGTTGGAACTAAGATTAGAAAAGTATAAAAATTTAGAACATCATTAAGGGATCTTGTAGGTTCTTGATAAAAAATAATAGTTGTATAGATTTAAAAAAAAAAGATTTTTTTGCTTTTTCCAATGATCAATTACAACCATTCTACAGTTGAAGAACAGCCAAGTCCTTCTTGATCCTGGATTCTTCCATAAACAAGGAAGGCAGCACCATCATAGCCACATTCTGGGCATTTATGCTTTCCTACTAATTCGACTAAATCGTCAATGAGCACCGCATGATTTACAGATGCATTCACCCCAAAAGGAGTGAGTACTTCCAACAATCCTTTGATTCCCGTATCTTCTATTGGTTCTAGAGTATTTAAATCTCTCAAAATGATTCTTGCTTGGGGAGGTGTATGAAAAATGAAATCTTGATGTTTTTCAGACCAATGAGAGCCGAATATGACTGGGGTCTCCGTAAAGCCGTACATATCCGTAATATTCTCATGTTTCGTGCCTAAATATTTATGACAATCCGCTACAAATTGAGCTTTATCAATGGGAGGATATTTCAATTGAGATTTATGCCCGCTCCATCCACCTCCTCCCACATTTACTACACTATTAGGAAGTTCAAACTGAATATCATTATCTTCTAAATAATTATTCATGAAATTATTTACAAGCTGGAGACTGCCTCCAAAGGAAATATATTTTTGTTCTTCTAGGGGCTTTTCCAAATTCTCTTGAATTTTATCGACAACGAATTTTGAATCGATAGTAAAGGCTCCCACAACCTTTCGTGTCAATATTATTTCTTTAATAGCCTTTAGAATGCTAAATCTAATTAAGAAATAGGGATCTGACATTCGAGTAGAGATTTTATGGAGATTGCTGCTATAAAGCGCCACTGGCCTAACGTCTGTATACCGTAATGCAATTCTATTTAAAAGAGAAATTTTTGGAGCAAAATTAAAGGAATCTGTATTATACCACTGATCTTGAGGGATTGGTATGAAATCATAGATGCATTTAATAGTCATGCTTGCCAATAACTCAGTATCATCTTCAGATCGTCCCACAATCGAGGGATCTCCCGTTGTACAGGATGATACATTCCATACCTTAAACTCTTTCGATTTTTCAGGAATTTTTAATAATTTTTTGAATTTATCAGCTGATTGTTTAAAATAGGAAGCAGGAACATAAGGAATTTCTACTAAATCCTCCATGCTATTTACATTATCCACATTAAATCCTTTTTTTTCAACTATCTCGTTATAGAGTACATTTCTTTGAATCGAATCCATTATTATATCTCTCATTAATTCAATAAATTCCTCATCCTTATAATCAGAATTAATGATCCCACGAATCTTATCATTTTCTACAATTTCACTGCTTATTGTCATAATCTTTTCCAGATCTTTTTTGAATTTTATCCACTTTTATACTTATAATAAGAATTGCTGAATTATAAATTATTATCCTTAAATTATGAATCGGAAGAATCCAGTAAGCAAGAATATAATAAATTATTGATCTGCTTGTGGGTGCGATATTGGGTTCCATTATTTGCACACCATTATATTTTGCTTTTAAAGACAATTGGAACCTTCTTAAAAAGCATTATCAAATCCAATATTATAATTTCAAATTAGAATAAAAATTCCTCCACTCAATTTAATAGATAAATGGGTCAAGCATAGTTACCAAAATATCTTACACATCCAGACATATTTTATATGCATATAGGAGAGAGATATTATGCGATGTTTCTCATAGGTCTTGATGTAACTCCATCCGTACTCGTTCTTCTGGCTTCCTCATACAATATTGCTAAGCTCAATTGCATCTGGTAACAATAGTTATGCTCAAAAAACCTTATATCTCAAAAAATCTTTGCAATTGTATAGGTCATAAATGAAGAAGTTTAGTTTATCTACTAATGATATAGTAGAAACTGAGGTCAATTACCCCGCCTTGAAAGGCGGGGCTTGTGGCTCAAATCCCCATCAATTCTCCTAAAAGCTTCTGGTTCATCATCGTCCACATCTAAGGGGCTAATTGACACATAGCCCGTGTCCTTCGGATATACCGAGGGACAACTGCCCGATCTCTGATAT
>SHMU01000242.1 GCA_008080765.1 Promethearchaeota archaeon
TGCTTTAGACCACGATAAATAATAAGTTAAAAAAAATCGTATTTAAACTAAGGAAGTTATTTTTGATCAAATCCTTATACCACAATCACACAAATTCAATCGTTTATTCTTTATAATAATTTTTTCTCCTTTTATTTTAACATAACACATGAAAAATCAATCTTTTTTATTGATCATTACAATAACTCAATTATTTGAATAATAGTATATTTTTGAACATACAAGTTTAGGTCTAACATATAATTCAAATTGGATCTATACGTGTTATGAGTTTTATTTTATCAAAATCAGAATCATGAGAATAGATCTCTTGAATTTTATTCTCCAATAGACTTGCCGCAATCAAGGAATCTCTCCCACCCGTCTTGTATTTTTCCGCAATCTCAAAAGCAAATAATATAGATGAAGTAGAAATGTCTAAAACATTGATATTTTTTGAGTCTATTACTGCGACTAAACGCTTCTTCACATCAGCTTCCCTAAATTTAAATGCCTTAACGAGAGCATGAAAACTTTCCATAAACACAATTGATGGAATACCTATGAGTTCTTTTCCCTTAATGACATTTATAAGCAGATTTTTACAAGCAACATGCTCAGGGAGATCTTGATTTAATGCATATACAAGTATGTTTGAATCGATTCCCCTCATGATTTCCACATACTCTTACTTGCTTTTATGGCATCCACGTTTTTCACCCCTTCTGATAAGGGCTGTTCCAATATCTCAAGAATTTTTTCCTTGTTTGCCATTTTTTTTCTCAGATCGTGACAAAAAATAAGATATTCCCCAATTTTCATATTGAGTTGATCTGCTTCTCTTTTAATCTCCCACCATTTATCCTTCAAATCATCATCAATTACGATATTTGTTCTCATATATGTAAATATGTATTACATAGCTTTAAGATTTTTTCTAACAAATATAAATAAATTAAAATGACTATCTACGAGCAGTATTTATAAAAATTTAAAAACTTTATTGAAACTAACATAAAACTTAAAATTATGACTCCTTATTATATAGGTATATCAACATCCTCTTTAATATATTCTGGATTTTGTGTAAAGAAACGTTCGCATGTATCAAAAAGATCAATATCTCCTCCATCTGCAGTTATTGGAAATGCCGTATGGATTCTCCCATAATTAGTATCTCTTAATCCATCAATTGCCACACCTAAATAATGGATTCCTTGACTTCCTTGAAATTGGAATGCATATACAAGAAGTGGTTGAAATTCTCCATTTACCATTACAATTCCTGCTTAAGATTCAATCCGTTCAAATATAAATTTAGCTATTGATTCAGGAGAATTAATATTTTTATCCATCTTTAGGAAATGAAGTATATGACCTCCATAACTAACCCGCTCAAAGCGAAGATCCCTCCCAAAGCTATTCGAACCCCAAAGCTTCAGAATTAAACAATAAGAGTTTTAATACGTTAATCTTTTATGACAATTAGAGTGATTTAAATACAATTGTATCAAAATATACTTAGGTAAATTAATATGTCTGTAGTAAAAATATCAAATAAAAAAAGTTTAGAAAAGCTCCAAGCAAAATTGACTCTACGGTTAGGGAGAAAACCTACTCAACAGGAAACCTTAGATTATTGCATTATGTTAGCACATCAAAATTTTGAAAAAGTTATTGAAATTGCTATGCACCTCCCTATGTTAAATTCTGAAAGAGCCAAAAATTAATTGAACAACAAAACCGCTTAAAGGATATCCCTTATGACTCTGGAGCTCGGCTTGAATTTGAAGATGATCAAGATATCTATAATACGGAATAGGGAATATCTATATGGGTGATTTTCTTGATACGGGTTTTAATTTAGGACATTGATATCCAAAAGATAAATATGTGGAACAAAGCGAGAATATTTTAAATGAAAAGCAACAGGAAATTATAGGGTTCTCTATACATCATATTTTATTATAAATGAAGTTGCAATATTAGCAATAGCTCGCTTTAAAAACGACATAAAAGTGTTCAACCATCTGGAAAAATTATTATGGGGAAGTGAAAAAGATTCCACAATTCTTACCTTCGATGAAGGTGGTGAATATGAGGTATAGGAATTATTTAAGAAGGTTAATAGTACTGATTTGAAGCAGAAAAATTCTATGCGCTTTATGGGTATTTTCTCTATAATTTTCTCCAAAACTCATCAAATTGAATATATTATAAGCTTCGATTCTCATTTTGATGGGTTTCTTAAAAGAAATAGATCAAATATTACATATTATATTCGAAAAACTTAAATATTTCGAGTGACTTCTTTTTGATGATGACCGCCTCTTCAGATACAATGATCTTAAAAATTGGCTCAAAAGGAGAGATTTTCCCCCCAAAAGAAGTTCGAGAGAAGTTGGGACTTTTACCAGGGCAGCCGATTATAATATATCTCCATAAAGACCAATTGATTGTAAGAAAATTACACTCAATAGAACACATATTACAATCACCTCCCAAAGTCAAAATAAGTTATCATGCCTGGAAACAATTTAAAGAAGACTTATCAGAGGAATATACACATGAAAATTCTGATTGACAGCTCCTATTTCTTACCTTTGATTAAGATTGCAATTAAGAGCTTCCCAGAAAATCTTTTAATCACTCTTTTATCGGATTCACAACATGAATATTATTATTCAAACCTTTCGATATTCGAATTGACGGCAAATGGACTTCAAGTATAAGCTCAAACGGAGATCATTTCGCCGCAGGATATTAGGATTGGAATTGATTCCCTTCAAAACGACCCCCGATTAAGAGTGCTCTCATATGTCCATAATCCTTTCATTATAGAATTAGCCTGCCAATTTCGAGCGATTCATAAAGATACTATTGACTGCCTAATTTTAGCTACTGCGATCTGTACTTGCGAGTGCATTATTACAATGGATACCTCATTCTTCAATATCATCAATGAAAACACATCCTTAGTAAAAAGAGTTGCTGAAATTAATGATAACTTCAAGTTTTGGTTTCATGACCTTTCTAAAGACTACAGATCATTAGGATAACAAAGAAAGGGAGAATAATCACTATTGCTTTAGCTGAAAGCATGCATATACATTATCGAAAAAGGTGTGAGCCTACCGAAAGGAACTTTTCGAGATATACGTCAGTATTGCATCTAAATCGTCTTCCGAGGCATCATTCCATATTATTTGAACCATTTCTTCTTTACACGTTCCATTACTTTTTCATGGGAGCTAATTTTTCCCTCTTGAATTTGTGTATTGCTTATTTGAAGTTTTTGTTTTATAAAGAGATGATACTGAATATCTTCCAACGTGACATCATCTGAAAGGTTTTTTATCAGGTCTATTACTTCTTCTTTCAATTCATTTGTCATAGATTCTCAAAATACAACTATCACTCCTCATGATATAATTTACACATCATTTACTTATTTTTATACAATTAAATTTTGTTGAATTTAAGTAAAATTAAAATATCTAAATGGTTGGTTAGATCTCTTGTCCAAATTTGTCCAAATATCTTTTCTTCTATTTTATATCTTTCTAAAACCAAAAGTATGATGCGTTTTTGAAGCTTTTTAGTAAGTATCATTCTTCAATAACTAAGAAATCTCGTTCCAATTTAAGAGATTTTTGAAAGGAAAAATTTTAAAATAGAAATTATGAAATAAGAGAAGTACTTAAACAAATTAGGAATGTAATTAAGAGAATCATTTGTTCGTTCTGCAGTATTCAACAAAATTTTGGGGTTCATTTGCACGTCCTCTGCTGTCTAATCCTCCCAATTCTTTTATTAAATTAGGATCAATATCATTCCCTTCAATATAAAATACTTCCAAATTATGTAAATTCTCTAACCCACTAATTTTTGAAATATTGTTATAACCTAAATGGAGTTCTTTTAAATTAATAAGATTATGTAGCCCTTCTATTTTTGCGATGTTATTCCATTCGAGATTTAAAATGTTTAAATTAGATAGATTATCTAAATTTTTTATCTTATTCAATTGATTTCTCGCAAGAGATAATTCTTTTAAATTTGTAAGGTTTTCAAGTCCAGTTATTTCTTTTATTTGATTACTTGAAAGAATTAGGAGTTCTAAATTTTTAAGAGAATCCAATCCTGAAATTTTCGATATAGAATTTCTTATCATAACTATTTATGACGCTCTAAATAGTCTAGCATAACTGCATCTGGTTTTCACTTCCTCCGAGGATCGTTTATGTTTCAAGATAAATCGAGCGAT
>SHMU01000243.1 GCA_008080765.1 Promethearchaeota archaeon
TACATGGAGCGGTCAAGACCTTCAGTTACAGGTCATTAAAGAGGACGTCCAAGGATGTCCAGATTTTAGGTAACTGTAGTAAATGAGAGTATAATATCATTTGAGAGAATTCTGTAATGGATTAAGTATTGAATAAGTTTTAAGTAACTAATTTAATTGCAACAATACAGCGGAATGTAATTTTTTATTGAGCGATTAATAAATTTATAAATTTGCAGCCTATCCTCTTTTATAAATATAAAACAAATACTAGTAATATATACAGATGGTATAAAAAATACACTAAAAAGTGAAAATTCATATGACAATGGCGGAAAATAATAATAATGAGAGCTTTAAAATGGGAGACCCTTATTATTGTACTCAGTGTAATCGTAATCATGAACGAGGCAAAATATATAAGGAGCATCTCAAGTATGCTCAAAATATTGAACTCGAGGATGATTCTGAAGAAGTAGAAGAGGTAGAAGACGTAGACCTTGACGCTAATGCTGATGTCGAAGAAGAGGCTGAGGAAGAATTAGAAGCTGAAGAAGAATACGATGAGGAATTTGAAGAGGGATACGAAGAAGGGGAATATGATGATATTGATTTTGATGCTCTTGAGGATTACGATGACGAGGATTTAGATATGGAAGACGAAGATGAGGAAGATGACTATGAAGAGGAAGATGGAGAAGATGAAATTATTCCCGATGAGGAAGGCGGTGATTTAACCTTAGAAGAATGTATAGAACGTGTAAAATCACTTCCAGGTGTCGGTGAAGCCACCTTGGGGAAGCTCGTTAATGCGGGATTCTCCAGCCTTGAATCAATTGCCTTCACGCCACCCTCTATCATTCAAGAAGACAGCGGTATCGGAGAGAAGACTACGGCTAAGATCATCAAATCTGCAATGAAAAAATTAAACATCGGCTTCAAATCAGCAAAAGAAATCTGGAAACATAGAAAAAATATTAGCCGTATTACTACAGGCAGTGAAGAATTAGACAATCTCTTCTCAGGTGGAGTTGAAACAGGTGCCGTATTAGAGTTCTTTGGAGAATTCAGAACGGGAAAAACACAAATTATGCATCAGTTATGCGTAAATGTACAATTACCAAAAGAAAGAGGCGGAGTAGAAGGATCTGCATTGTATATTGATACCGAAGGAACCTTCAGACCTGAACGAATAATTCAAATGGCTGAGGCATTAGACCTCGATCATAAAGAAGTACTTAAAAACATAGTATATGGGCGAGCATATAATTCTGATCATCAAATTATTCTCGTAAAAGAAGCTGCAAATCTCATTAAAGAAAAAAATATCAAGATGATAATAGTAGATAGTTTAATTGGTCACTTCCGATCTGAATATATAGGTAGGGGCACGCTTGCAGACCGACAACAGCGTATTAATCAACATTTACACGATTTATTGCGACTTACTGATATTTATCCTGATGTATGTGTATGCATAACAAACCAAGTTCAAGCTAAACCCAATGTATTCTATGGAAACCCAATTCAAGCCGCTGGCGGAAATATTATCGCACATGGCTCCACAATACGAACTTATTTAAGAAAAGGTAAGGGTGAACAAAGAGTAGCAAAAATTGTAGACGCTCCACACTTACCTGAAGGAGAAGCGGTCTTTAGCATCACAGAAAATGGAATTTCAGATTAAATTAATCTCATTTTTTAAAAAGAGATATCTATTTCTCTATTTTTTACCTTTTAAGTTTTAAGAAAAACGATAAACCACTACTTCAAAAAGACTCTTTAATTATCAATAATTAGAGTAAGAAAGATCATGAATGAATAAGTAAAGATGATTAAAAGAAAAAAAAAATTGTATTATGGTAATTTCTTGATCCTTATTAAATGAGATCTAAGAACTCTTTTTCTGAAATAATTTTGGTCCCTTGCTTTTGTGCCTTTAAAAATTTAGAAGTATTTGCAGCGGAATTTGTGACCAAATAACTTAAATTTTTAACGACGTTTCCTTTTGCTTCTCCTCCATTCTCTATAACTAGAGCTTCTGCTTCCTTTCTTGTCATAGTGTTTAGTTTGCCCGTAAAACAGAACGTTTTACCCATTAATGAACCAGTTAATTTTGGGCTCTTAATCGTAATTTTTTTAGTATCTAATAACTGTTGCATTTCCCCATAATGCGCTTCCATTCCTTTTAACAAGATTTCGGCGGTAATATCTCCAATTCCATCGATCATGCTTAGTTCTTGTATAGTGGCTCTTTTAATTTGCTCTAATGTGTTATACCCAGCATCTACAATTCTTTTAACAAGTTTTTCACCTATCCCTTCAATATCAAATCCCGCAATAAATCTTTCTAAGGGAAGTTCTTTGATCGTATAAAGATTTTTTAAGGCTTTCTGTGCCGTTCGTTGCCTCACACTGTCGAACTTAATGAGATCCGCCTCTGTAAGACGGTACAAATCCGGAATTGAAGTAACTTTGTGAGTTTCAAAGAGTTTGGAAAGTATTAATTTCTCAGAAAAATGTTTAATACCTAATTTTTTAATCCATTTTTGCAAACGATGATAGGTGCGTTTTGGACATGATTCATCTGGGCAAAATAATCTGGTACCTTCATCAATTAATTCTGAGCCGCAAGTTTCGCAGCTGGTGGGAATTTCAATTGTTAGAGCATTTTCTGGTGTAGAGAGTACTGATTCGATTTTTGGAATAATATCTCCACGTTTGGACACAATGACTCTGGAACCAATTCTAAGGTTCAATTCTCTGAATAGATTAGGATTTGCTAAACTTGCTCGTGAGACCGTAGATCCCATTAATTGAATTGGTTCCAGAACCGCCACGGGTGTATAAATATGCCCGCTAATACTCCATTCAACATCTTTTAGAATGGTATCAATTTCTTCTGCTTGAAATTTAAACGCTATTTGACTCATCGGACGTGCTCGTTGAAGATCATCTAGATCAATCTCTTTCCCTTTAATTACTAGTCCATCTATCTCGTAGTTTAATTCATTTCGAGTTTTATTACTTAATTCTTCTCGAATCGTAATAATTTCACGAGCTTCCTTAACAGTCTTGGTCGTTACAGTATCAAAGCCTTGTGCTTTTAACCATTTTATTTTATCAATCTCATCTCTAAAATTCATTTGATTTATATTGGTAGAAATGGCATCATAATAAATAAGATTTAAGTCTTCACTTCCCTCTCCATCTTTACGTCGTACTATTCCGGCAGCCGCATTACGGGGGTTTTGCTTATCCGGATATTTTGCTTTAAATAGATTTTTAAAGAGTACTATCTCTGCTCGCACCGCTCCTGTGAATCGTATGGGCAGTTTCGGAAGAAAACCCTTCATTTTCATTACGTTTTGGGAAACATCGTCTCCGACTTTTCCATCTCCGCGCGTCACAGCACACTGAAAAATGCCCGACTTATACTGTAACTCGATGGAAATTCCATCAAGCTTAAATTGAACTATATATATCGAAAAATCTCGATTTTGTGCCCATTTAAGGAATTCCTCTGGAGAAGATGCTTTATCTTGAGAATTCATAGCGATAATATGTTCCTTCTTGGTAAAGATTTCTGCAGCATCTTGCCCTACCTTATAAAAAAGAGGATTGTGAGGATCTAATACTCGTAATTCATCTTCCAGCTGGTCATATCTCGCATCCGAGATTTCGGGGCTCTTATTATAATATAAATTTCTATGATATAAGATTTGTTGTTCGAGTTCTTTAATACGTTCAGTTTCTGGATTTTGGTCTTTAATCATTTTTTCTCATCTTATAATTTTTTATTTTGTAATAATTTTTTTTCCAATGGAAATTTGATATGAAAATGAGGATTATATGATATTTAAAACTTATGAGGGTGAGAAATTTTTGATTAAAAAGATATTTCTACTATACTTGTATAGAATGAAAAAATAAAGAAAATTCCTTGCAATAAAAATATTGCTTCGGATTATTTAATTTTTTTTCCTTTTAACAAGGAGTTAAGTTTCTCTGCGAGAATGCTGATATCGGTTTTAAGTAATCCTAAACTTTGTGATGTTTCCACTTGATTTACTCTTTTTAATACCTTCCGAGCTTGCCGGATTAAGCGCCGATCAATAAGAGAAAATGTCTTTGTGGCTTTGTCTTTTGAGGTCCCTTTAAATGCTTTGGAAGGTTCTGGATTAAATGGTA
>SHMU01000244.1 GCA_008080765.1 Promethearchaeota archaeon
ATTATAGTAGGTGTTATTTTGAATGTGATGGGGAGCTAAGGGCAGGACAGATTGAATTTGATGGTTAATTAAAAAAAAATAAGAAAAAAAATTAAAGTTGTAAACTATTATATATCAATGGTTTATAGCTTTTTTTATACATAATGTAAAATTTTTTTAAAATTATTTCTTGACATTATATCTATTTATGTATAATACAATTAGTTATTTAATAAATTGTTTTTTAAGGAAAAGAAAATGATTAGAGGGTATAGTTATAAGCCGGAAGATTTAGTTTTTTATGGTATTGATGGGGAGCAAGAACAAGGGCAGGCTCCTTATTATTTTGGGGTTGAGCTTGAGGTTGATAATTTGAGTGATAGGGACGAATTTGATTATAAACTACAACAGGATGGATATAAAGAGATTTATCTTAAAGAAGATGGTAGCTTGTCTTATGCTGGGGTTGAGATTGTAAGTTATCCCATGACAAGAAATGCTCATGAAGAATATGATTGGCAGGGCATATTTGATTGGGTTGAACACTATGGTGGCAAATCACATAATACGACAACATGTGGTTTGCATATACATATATCAAAAACGGCATTTGAAAGCGCTGACCATAAAGCTATATTTATTGCTTTATATGAAAAGTTTAAGAAGGAATTCAGAATCCTTTTGAGACGTAAAGACCATAAGCGGAAAGAGTGGGCTAAGGATTATTCTGAAGCTTATTATAATGAGTTTGGACAGATGATAGAAAAGGTTGATAATGGATGGGTAAATATGTTAAAAGAAGAATTTTTCCCTTTTGCCCATGATGGTAAATATGCAAGTAATTTTTTGAAAAGAAAAGTTGCCATGAATATTAAGCCTGAAAAAACATTGGAATTCAGAGGGTTTAAAGGTACGACAAAAAGAAGTTCATTTATTGCTTGTATACAGCTTTTGGATGAAATGGTAAAATATACAAAAGGAATACAGATAATTGAAGATTGTGAATTTAGTGATTTTTTGAATTATATAATGAAGGGAACTGGTGAAAATGCTGAATTGATACAATATATTTTTGAGATGATAGAGCGGGCAAAAAGAAGGGGGGAAATTACGAAAGAGGTAAGGAAAGGTTATTTGAATGAAGAGGTAGAAGAGCCAGAACCAGAACAAGAAAATGTTGATAGTGTTGATAGTGGTGATATTCAATTTAATTTTGTAGAATAAGGATAAGAAAATGTGTATAATAATGTACAAAAAAGAAGGCATTGATTGGGAAAATTTGAAAGAGCGTTGTAGAATAAATTTTCGAAACCACCCTGATGGGGCTGGAATAATGGTAAGAAGCCATAATGGTATTGTTTTTAAAAAGGGATTTGATGATTGGAAATCTGTGTATAAATATGCAGGAAAAATAGATATTGATACAGAGTGTGCGGTGCATTTCAGGACAAAATCTGACGGAAAAATAAATGCTGAAATGTGCCATCCGTTTAGCCTTGATGATGTTGTTTTGAAAAAAACAAAGGGGATTGTTACAAGGGCTTTGATGCACAACGGAATTATTAATCCGTTGAGTTATAATAAATCTGAATATTCTGATACTTATAGACTTGCTAAATTGTTGGCAGGATATACATCAGAGGAATTGACTTTTGATGATAGGCTGTATGATTTGGTTAAGGCTATGATTGGTTATGACAGGGCTATTATTTTTACTGATATAGGTACTATTAAATGGGGTGCATGGCAGGAATATAAGGGGATTGAGTATAGCAATAAATCTTTTAAAAAGGTAAAAAGAATATATAAAACTGGTAGGTATTTTACAGATGATTATTATTTAGAAAAAAATAAAGATGGCACGTACGAAAGAGTTTATTTTGATTAAGGATTTAGACATGAAAAAAATAGAAGTAAGTAGAGATGAAATGAAAAAAATAATCACTGAAGCAAGAAGTGCAGGGGAAGATGAATTGGCACATGTGTTTGAAGCAGATGAATCTATTTTTGAAAAGATTTTTGCTAAGGACAAAAAATCTGTACGGATTATCTATTGCGAGGATGGAGAGGTAAGATTAAAAAATAGACCTGATGGATTAGAGAGGTTTTTAGCAAAAAATCGTTTTGATAGTTTTGGTTTTGTGAAGGGGGTGATAGATGAAAGTCGATGAAGCTACCAAAGCAAGGATTAAAGCACGGGTGAAAACGTTTAACGGGATGCGTGCAAAGGATAGACAGGAAATGATAGGATGGTACAAGGAAAAATCCAGATTTTATGGTTTAATTGCAGTTACTTTAGAGAAAATACAGGAAGGTAGAAAGAATGAAAAATAAGGATTTTTTTACGGTTGAAGAAACTGGTAGAGAAATTGGAGTTGATATACAGAAGATTTATAGAAAGATTGATAAAGGTGAAATTGAAACTGTTGAAAGATATGGTCGCCTTTTTATATCCAGTGAAGATGTTTTGAAGTTGAGAAAGCATTATAAAAGAAAAGAGAAGCTGGTCCCGTTTGAAAAATTCCTTGAGATAAAAGGTATATCAAGGAGCAAGTATTACAGGGATATTTATAATGGTAAGGATTATCCTTGTATTGTAAAAGTGGATGGAAAACTTTATTATGATAGTGAAAAGGAAAAAGAAAATGCAATATAATGATATATTGGAAAAATTGCTACCTGATTTGAAATGTTATCTGTATAAATTGAAATGGAATTTACAGGGGTATATTGATGATAAAGATTTGTTTCAGGAAGCTATTTTTGAGACGTGCGAAGCAGTTAATAAAGCTGACGATGTGCGACAGCCAGAGCAGTTCATTAAAACTGTATTTTATCGTAGTGTGAATAATATACAGGGACGGGTTGTACGTGAACGTGATAATAAAAAAGAGGCTATGAAAGACTTTAGGAAATATTCTGAACCTGAGTTTGAGAAACAGCCTATTATTGATGGTATAGAAAATGGGTTGCAGGGCACAACAAAAGAAGTATGGCAGGAGTTGAAAAGACAGAGGGGGAATATTGCAGAAACTGCTGAACGGTTAGGATACCATGAACAGAATATTTATTACCACAGAAATAAACTTAAAGATAAATATTTAAAATTGAAAAAGGTTTTATAATTTACACTAAGAAATATACATTTATTATTGTAATAAGAAATGAAAAATTATAAATGATTTATATTTTTATAATTCTTTTATTTTTAATGATTTATGTTGTTTGGAATAAATTTGTAAATTTTTTTAAAATTATTTCTTGACATATTACCCATGTGTGTATAATACATAATAGTTATTGATAAGTTGTTTGTTACTTTTTTAAAAAGGAATTTGAGATGCCTGAAAATGAAGATGTTGATGTTGATGATATTTTAGAAGCGATTGAAAAAGAGGAAGAAGAACCGGAAGAAGATGTTGAGGTTATTGAGCATGAAATTGCAGAAGATGTTGAAGGGGATGGAATAATTGAAATTGAAACAAATGATATTATAATTGATGTTGAAAATAGAGAAGCTACTGAAGAGGCTGTTGAACAGATGAAAAGAAGTATTAAAGCAAATGGTGTTTTAGTGCCAGTCATGATTGATGGGTGTGGTAACCTGATTGATGGTGAGAGACGGGTAAGGGCGTGCCTTGATTTGGAGATTGAAAAAATACCTACAATGGTAGTTGAGCCGAATAAAATTGATAGTGCACGTATTGTTACAAATTTTGTGCGTGAGAATTTCAGCGAAGAATATCTGAAAAAAGTATTTGAACAGGAATTGGAAGATGCGACACAGCAAGATATAGCTGATAAGTATGGGATTACACAGGCACGTGTATCCCAGATTGTAAATAGGGATAAAGACAAGAAAAGAAAAAAGGGAAAAGACAAAAGTAAAAAGAAAGAGAAGGAAAAGAAGGAAAAGAAAAAAGCTAAGCGGAAAAGTATAACAGGAGAAGATATTATTGATGTGGTTGAAGTGAATGATGACATAGTTTTGGCTATTTCAGAAAAGGGTGTTGATGTGGTATTTAGTTTGAGTAATAAAGACCTTGAAAATGTAATTGGTGCTATAAGTTCGAGAGTGTCTGAGGTTGATTGGAGCGTTATTGATGAAATAAGAGAG
>SHMU01000245.1 GCA_008080765.1 Promethearchaeota archaeon
TTTAAATCTTGTCACTTAATACTATCTAACGGCACTTCCTCCCCGCCCTAAAGGACGGGGCTTCCGTGCCGATCCTAGGTGAAGATAATAAGAGGTAAGAAGGATTATACATGAAGTTTAATATTCAGAAGTTTTTAAAAAATAATGTTAAACCCGCCATGGGGTGTACAGAGGTTGTTGCGATAGGATATGCGGTCTCTCTGGCATATCATGCCCTTTTTAACACCTCTGTCTCCGTTAAGGAAGGGCATTATATCTTTCCACACGATCCACCAGAATTTGACTTACAAAAGCTAAATTCTCTTCAGATTAAAACAGACAGAGATGTATATAAAAATGCATTTGCAGTAGCAATACCAAGAACAAAAGGACAGAAAGGAGCGGGATTGGCAGCTGCAATTGGTATTTATTGTAATCCAAAAGATAAATTAAATATTTTTCAATCCACTTCTGATGAAATTGTTATAAAGGCAAAGAAAATTCTTAGATCGGGCTTAATAAGAGTGGAATATGTAAAACAGCTTGAAAAAAAACTTCATTTAGATATTCGCGTATTAATTAAATACAGATTGGATGATATCTATCTTATCTCAAAAGTTAGAATTCAAGACGAACATGATAATGTCACTTTAATAGAAGTAAATAATCGACCTCTCTTTAAAGGCGCTAGATCCTCTGATAAATCAGAAAAAGATCATTTTCCCGATTCGATTGAGGAGATACTCAAAATAGCTAAGTCTATGGATTCTAAAGATAAGGAAATTGTATATGAGGGGATACTGATGAATAAAAAAGTTGCTGAAGTAGGATTAAAAGGAGGATATGGAACGGAAATCGGAAAATACCTGTATACTATGGCAAAAGATATGAACCTTGAGAAAACCCTTCTTATGCAGGTAAGAATTAACGCGGCAGCAGCAGCAGATGCTCGAATGGGAGGATGCAATCTCCCTGTTATGAGTACTTCGGGATCTGGTAATCAAGGTATCACCGCCTTACTCCCTATTGCTGTTATTGGAGAAATAAAAGATATTACTTATGACAAACTCTGTGAGGCAGCTCTTATTTCTCATTTACTCACTAAATTGACCCATTTATATTCTACTCATTTATCGGCATTATGTGGGTGCGCGATTAAAGCGGGAATCGGAGCTACCGCGGGAATCACTTTTCTTCTTGGGGGCACTCTCAAAATGATTCATCAAGCAATTAATTTACTTGCTGCAAATATAACGGGTATGATTTGTGATGGAGCAAAAGCTGGATGTGCCCTCAAGATCTCCACTGCCTCAGGAGTGGCTTTAGAATGTGCTCTTATGGCGATAAATGGTGCAAACATCGCTTCTGATAACGGAATTATTTTTTCACGAGCAGAAGATACCATTAAAGCTATAGGAAAGATTAGCGATTCATTAATGGAAACGGATTTGACAATAATAAATATTATGAAAGAAAAACAAATGAATAGAGATACTTCTAATAAACATATAGAGTGAGTATAGATTCATATTTTTAAGTCTAATCTCGGTTTTTATGCCAGATTAATTTAAACAGCGCACCTTTTTCATTTTTCTCATATAGAATTGTACCTCCATAGCGACTCATAATTTTTTCGATAATAGTTAATCCTTTCAATTCTCGCTGGTTCCGACTATTCCTAAAATGTGAGTCAACTATGCTCTCCGGTAATCCCGGACCATAATCTTGGAAGTGAATCATAGAAGTATTTTTATCTTCTACAAGAATAATTTCTATTTGTGAATCCTCTGTGTGTTTTACAACATTTCTTACTAATTCTCTCAATAGAAGCTCAAGAAACTCATCGGCATTAATGGTACAAGAACCTTTAATTGAGATTCTTTCCGGATATTTCCTTTTAATTTTCTCTAGAATATCTCGAGGATTTAAAGGTTTAAATTTTTTTTCTTTAGTAAATAACTCTTCTAACTTTTTTATGTAATCAATTGATTCTATTGAGCTTTTTACGTAGGGTATTAATTCTTCTATTACATTATCTGGTGGTCCAGTATTATCTAATTTTAATTGCAAAAATCCATAGATATAAGTAAGATTGTTGGCAATATCATGACGAACAGTGGAAGTCAATAATCTTAGATTATCCCGCTGCTCTTTAATTTTTTGTTGTGCAATTTGTAATTGATGATTTTTAAAGATTAATTCAAGATGAGCATCTACGGAAACTTTCATTTCTCGCATTAAATCCTTTTGTTCCTGGGTAAATTCTCGTTCTTTTTGATCTACAACACAAATAGTTCCAAATACATCTCCGGTTGGCCATTCTAAGGGAAAACCTAAATAAGAGATCAACTTATTTTCATTTAATCCAGGTTTATTACTATAGTTTGGATCTTTGAATGCATTCGGTACAATATGGATCTTTTTGAGATTTATGGTTGTTTCACAATACGTACCAAAAATCTTTTCTTCATAATTAGGAGGTATAGGATTATCTTTCGTTCTGCTCCTTATCAAAGCTTTGAGAAAAGGATAATCAATTTTCATAACAAATGCTGCCGGGACTTCCATTAATCGAGCTAAGGCATCAATGAGTTGTTGCCATTTATCCAATATAGAATCTGGAATGTCCAGCTGCGGGATTGTTTCCTTATTCTTTTGCATACATATTTAATAGATTTTCTGTTTTTAAACTCTTGTTTCATCGCGGACCAAAATTAGTTATTTGTTTTGAATTTATATTAGTTATATTTATATAATTCTTTCAAAAATGCAGTTTGAAACATTAATATCCATGCAGTTCTAAACTTCTTTGAGCTTATTATATGTGAGCGCGCAAAAAAAAATGAATAAATTTTATCTTGGAGTAGCAAATTATTTTTTGGGTGTTCTTATTTCCCCCATAGTATTAACTGAAGGACCAAATTCTTCTGAGAAGAAGTACCAAAACAGACCAATTACGCAGTAAGCATTAGAAATGATATTCCCATGTAAATACTGTTTGACTTGAGAGGGTGTTGCAAACTCTAATTCAATGATTTCATTAGGATCAAAATTAGTGCAGCCCTTAGTAGAAAGTTCTGCTAAGAAGGTAAAACATTTGTTATTCATAAACGCTGGATTTGCATCAACTGTACCTATAGATTTAATAGTTTTTACGGTATATCCCGTTTCCTCCTTTAATTCCCTTATTGCTGCCTCTTTTGGTGTTTCCTCCTTCTCGATAATACCTCCGGGGATTTCCAATTCTATTCTATTATTTCCAAAGCGAAATTGTTTAATTAAGAGAATCCGATTCTCCTCATCGATTCCAACAATATTAACCCAATTGGGTAATTCTAGAATATGGGCATAAATTTTTTTTTTATTGTCTGGTCTTTGATAATATCTTCGTACAACATCGAAAATGTTCAAGCCTAAAAGCTTTTCCGATTTGAGAATTTTCCATTCGTCTATCATAATAATCTAAGAAGATTCTTAATTTACAATAAAATTGAATTAATTTCTTAATCTATAATAGTCTTTATTAGAAATCTGCTTTATGTCATTCAGCAGTATTAATACTAATACTGACCACAAAAGATCGTAGATCATGGCAGGAATAAGAATAATGCTAAGTTCTGGATAGAAAGGAAGTTGGATTATTGAAAAGATAATCATTATTATTCGTAGCAAAATATTTACTAAAGGAACTGCTCGATAACGTTCTAAATTCCGAGATGCAAGAAATAATAAAATTCCAAAGCCAAGCAAGAAGGTTCCCGACATTTGATTAAAAAGTGGAATTGTAATCAATCCTATCTCTCTAAAAATAATGTGCAGCATCATTAACAGGCTCCCTATAACAATTTCAATAATCCCACCAAGCATTAGTAACCAAGTTAGGATGTTACGTCAATTACCCCGCCTTGAAAGGCGGGGCTTGTGGCTCAAATCCCCATCAATTCTCCTAAAAGCTTCTGGTTCATCATCGTCCACATCTAAGGGGCTAATTGACACATAGCCCGTGTCCTTCGGATATACCGAGGGACAACTGCCCGATCTCTGATAT
>SHMU01000246.1 GCA_008080765.1 Promethearchaeota archaeon
AGGGCAGAGTTCCTAAACGATAGAGCAAAATCAGAAGTTATTTAAAAAATCAAATTTTATTAATTGCATAACTCAAGATAATAACTATAATTTATTAAAAAAACATTAAACATCTAAATTGAATGAAAAATGCCGTTATTTGGTGGAAAAGAAGAAAAGAAGGAGATGGCTTGGGATGAGAAAGAAGTAAAGAAAGAGAAAAAGCCCAAAGATTATGGAGAAGAATTTGAAAGCGAAGAAGTAAAGGTTTATGGTGAGGATGAATGCTTAAAATATTTAATTGAGATTTCAGAAGAAGTATCTCTTGCTCAAGATCATAATATACAGATTAATTCATTTGAATTTAATGGAAATATTAAAGTAAAGAATCCTTCCAACGAAAATAGATTATGGGATATTGAGGTAGTATTGGACAATAGTGAAGCCACGGATTTAGAATCAGATACAATTGTTGTAAAAGAGTTGGGTGTGAATGAAGGGGAAAATGAGTATTTCCAGCAATTTAAATTAGAAACTGAAGCTCCAGAAAAACAATTTCTTATTAAAGAATATATTAATACCTCCCTTGAAGCTGATAAAATTCTTAATCTTAAAGATATCGAGCAGGATCTTAATGAATTAAGGCAATCAGAATTAACAATCGAAGAAAGGGAAAATCTATTAGAATCATTGGGAATAGCAATTGATCAAGATAATACCACTTATTTTGCCCTTGTGGTCAAAAATATATCTAGAAAACCAATTACAACAATAACTATAACGAAAAGCCTTCCAGAGTTGTTCTCAAATCTTTCAGTTATCTCACATTCTGCAGGAGAGGTAACTTTTAATGAGAAAAATGAGGTTGTATGGGAAATAGAAGAATTAAGTCCGGAAAAGTCTGAGCTATTAAAACTCTCTGCAAGCATTAAAGTAGAAAGCACTGATGAGAGAGAAACGGGTCCTATACATGCTCAATATCTTAGTGATATCTCATTTACAGGAGGATTAAATATACAGAATCATGCTGCATACACTCGAAATAGTCATTATGTTGATTTTGTTGAACGAGATGAAGCCCCCGAGAATTGGGACTGTCAATTTACTTATAATAACCCAACAGAATTTTGTGTAGAATTGTTAGACATTGATGTGCACGATCCCGACAGCCCCCAGAATAATTTTATTACCATTGATCCCGCCTCTACTCCAAAGTTGGGAAGGAACGGACAATGGACATCAGAACCGTGGGAATATGAATATAGTGATTATCCCTCATTTAGAAAAAATGTGAAGTTCAGAGTACTTCCAGAAATTAAAACAACTGTAAGCGGAATTGTAGCGATTTCAGAAGCTAAATTATTTGTCTCGTCCCTCACCGGAGATGTGGTATATAATCGTGAACAGGAGATTATTGAACGGGAAGTTAAGAATATTAGAGTACCAACTTATAAGCAAGGAGAGGTATATTGTTCTTTACAAATTGAAAATAATGGCTCTGCACCATTAAATGAAATTGGAATTATCCATCAATTTTTTACCTCTGAATTTGGAGTACCTCAAAGTGATCAGATTACTTTTGCAATAAATGAGAGTCCCGTAGAATTTTTTGATGCTGTAGAGATTTCGGTCAAAAATGACAGCTTAAATATTCGATTAAATGATTTGAGAAATACTGATATCGGACAATTCAATCCCGGTGATATTCTCACAGTCAATTATCCTATTCAAATTATTAATCCTCCTCAAGAAGCTCGTTTTGAATCTGAAGTAATCTATACCGCAAACACTTATCCAGAAATTACTCCACTCGAAGTCCGTCCAGAAGTGCCTATTATCGAGGCTATTCATGTAAGAAGAAAGATACGATTAAGCAAAGAAATTATTCCGATGTCTGCATTTGGTAGATACGAAATCATATTGACTGCTGAAAATAATAGCAATCTTACTTTAAAGGATTTAGAACTCGTGGATATCATTCCCCAACAATTTACATTTGAAAAAAGTACCCAAGAACCGTTAAGTATGGAGGAGAATGGAGAAACCATTATTAAGTGGGAGATTGAAGAATTAAAGGAAGAAGAGCGAAGAGAAATCACGTATGAAGTATCGGGCTCGGGAGAATACGTTCCAAAAGAAATTATGCATGCAAAAAAATATCCTTATGTCATTGAGAAAGGCAGTTCTTTAGAAAGTTACTCCATAACTACAAAAAAACCTGAAGTAGAGGAGGAAGAGAAGGAAGAAGAAGGAGAGATAGAAGAAAAAAAGGGATGGAAGGAGTTTACAGAAGAAGAGAAAGAAGAATATCGAAAACAAAAGGAAGAAGAGAAAAAACAGTTGCAAGAAGAGTTTGATGAATTTATAGAAACTCAAACCTTAAAAGATGTAATTGAATCTGTAGATAAGGTCGAAAATCTAGAGGAGATTAAGGATGAAGCGTTAGAATTGGATAAGAAAATCGAAGAATTGCAAAAAGAAGACTCCGAAAAAGCAGAAGCGCTTAAGCGGCTTAAAGAAAGACATGGTTATTCCGTAAGAAATTATTTAATGGTGCTTGCCCAAGCACGAATTCGCGATGATGAGGAATTTAATGGAATTATAAACAGCTATGTAAACTGGAAAAGAATGGGAGCTCAAGTTTTAAAAAATCCCGATAAATCTAAACCCTATGGATATAAGATTTTTGTCCCCGTGTTCAAAACGGATGCTCAAGAAGAATTAAAGGGTTATAAAATGGGTACTGTATTTGATATTAGTCAAACAAATAAATATGAAGACTTTAAAGCCCAAAAGGAAGAAGCACAAGAACTTGCGGAAGAGATGGATGAAATTGAATATGAAAGGGCTCTTCAATTTACTAAAAAGACCTTTCCTAATGTATCTATTGAAGAAGATATTACCGGTGAAAAAGGCGAATATGATAAGGAAAATAATATAATAACAGTCCATAGGAAAACATCACATGATTTATTCCATCAATTAGGAACCCATATTAATGCTGAGAAAGGGTTCTTAGCATCTAATGACTCTGTTGATTCCGATCTTAAAAATGAGATGCTATCAGAAGTGGCTTGTTATTTACTCATGAAGAAATTCGAAGAAGGACAGAAATATAAAATAAATTACGACTTTGGCTATAGCAATGTATGGGCTACCAAAATTCTTGACTCTTTTAAATTTACTGAATTTGAAAAAATATACAATCAACTTGTAGAAGAAGTAAAGAAAATATCTATTTAAAGAGATTTTTATAATTCTCTTATTTATTTTTTATTAAATATTATACCTTTAATTGTAGTATCCTTGATTTTTAAATCTGGGCATAAGGGATTGTTATCCTAAGAAATCCTAACATTTAAATATCATCCATTATATATTTACCCTATTCGCTTCCGCGATAGGTTCTATAGGAAGGAGAAATGCTTTAAAAAGGTTTAAGTATATCTAAAAAAACGAAATTATCCATTATTTTACTGTTAAATTGTTGTTGATTACAGCTGTTTTGCTTGTCTTGACACCGGTATTTTTTGGATTGTGGCGCAAGCCTTTTTTCTGATGATTGGTGGTGTAACGTACATTGCCTTGGGAATAATCTTGTTACTCAAGAAGGATAAAAAGGTTGTTCGGTTATTAGGCTTCTTGGTGGTAGCTATTGGACTGACCATTGGGATACTGATGATGGTGCTCACGGGTGGAGCAGCAGGTGGTAAAATATTCCAGATGACAATATCTTTTCTTTAGATCTTATTGGCAATTATGGTTATCATTCTCAGACTTTATTTATACCTCCAACTCTGAAAATTGCAAATCAGTTTAATCCCAAACTTTTTTTTGCTTTAGCCCAAAATTCATATAATCATCATTTTTATTAAAACTCATACGACTCATATAATTTTTTTATTAAAAACTGGTTAAATTATACAA
>SHMU01000247.1 GCA_008080765.1 Promethearchaeota archaeon
ATCTCACCCACAGCATAAACCATGTAGATGCTCTGCGAAATTCATCCCCTCCATGAATGGAGGGGACTTCTTTCGCAATTAGTTAAAAATTTCTAACTTTGAAACTCTCTTCCAACCTTATGTAGTTATTTTGAGTATTTAGTTTAACCAATAAAATACTACTTGTGGATGCTCAAATAATACATATCACCATTATGCAACTATATAACTCAAGATAAAGAAGAAATGAAATGAGAGAAACAAAAAATAAATGTTTAGTTATTGAATTTTTGTAAGACCATCTTTATTTATTCTGGCCAACTGAATTTTAAATCCAGAAGCAATATCGCGTTCTCGAGAACTAGTTATTGCAGATTTCATAAGAGAAATTGCCGCTTCTTCTGAAAGTCCTGGCTTCCAGTCGGCTTCCAATACTCCCAGTGAATATGTAGAACCTGAACCGAAACTCATAAATTTCTCATCTTCAAAGAGAGTCCCCAATAGATCAATTCCATAAAGTTGTCCTTGTTGTTCGCTCATGCTATAGCCACCAATAATCATCATCGCAAGATAATAAGAACGTCCGGAGAATAAAATATTACGACAAATATTTGCAATGTATTTTGGTTCAGGAATTTTTTCTTTTTCCACTTGGCGCAATCGAGATAATGCTTGGAGTTGATTAATCACATATTGGGCATCCGCAACACCTCCCGAAATAGTAGCGGCGGTATATTTATTAATTTCGAACAGTTTTTGAGCTTCCTTAGATGCAACCACATAGCCTGCTGTTGCTTGAGATTCTGTCCCAATAATTACCCCCTCTTGATACACTAACCCGACTGTAGTTGTTCCCGTTTTCAAAATCTCTTTCAAGGTATCTTCGTTGAGATTCTCCAAGCTCAATTTCTTTATATCTACATTTTTATTGATCATAATTAATTCAATTAAGGAATTAGTTAATTATATACTTAATTTAAATATATTATAATATCTTTCTTGTTTAATTAGTTTTTTTGATTAAAAGATAAATTTTTATCTTTAATCGTATTAAGCATAATACGAATAATAAGTTTATTGTGGTAAGTAATGGCAAGAAGTACAGAAAGAAGTAAGAGGAAATATACGGGTAAAAAGTATAGACGTGCTCACAAAAAGAGAAAGAGAGATCTTACCCGAGCACCCATAGAAACATTTATTGGAAAGGAAAAAAAGAAAAAACAGAGAACTTGGGGTGGAAACGAGAAACTCAAGTTATTTGCAACGAATACTATTAATGTGACCGATCCTACGACTCATAAAACTCAGCAAACCAAAATTTTAGATTTTGAAGAAAATAAAGCAACAAAAGATTTAAATCGAAGACATATTTTAACGAAAGGAGCAATAGTAGACACTGAACTTGGAAAAGTAAAAATCACAAGTCGACCCGGACAACATGGTGTTTTAAACGGGATTTTGATCTAATCTAATTTAAATGATGGCAACTCATTTTCTATACTAAAAAGCTAAAAAGGAGTTCTTTATCCTTATTCTTGAATTTGAATATTTTTAACATTAGCCGCCTTTCCATAGATTATCTCAGTATCTTTACTTTCACAGTATTTACATTGAAACAATTGTAAACCAGTCAATTTCGCTTCTTTTGTAATAGTAATTTCTGAGATTTTACCACATTCTCTACATTTAATTTTTCCCGGGAGTACCTCTATTTTAAGCTCCGCGCCCTCAGCAATAGTACCCGCTGTGGCAATTTTAAAAGACTCTTTAAGCAATTCTGGGATGATAAGCGTTAATTCACCGATCTCCAAATAAATAACAGTGATTTTTTTGGCATTATATTTTTGTGCAGTCTGTTCCGCAATCTTATAAATTTTATGAGCAAAGGCAAATTCATGCATTATTTTTGGATCTATCCTCTGGTTTTTCGTATCTCTTTGGCAATTTCATTTAAAATTTTTGATTTTTTCTTTCCCTTGGTATCTACAAGAACTCTTCCCGCGGTGCCCCACCATTCTCGAGGATATTTTAAGCCTTGCTCTATTTGAACCGAATATCCTAGCCTTTTTGCTGCTGTAGCGATTTCCTTCACCGTTATTTTATCAATGGCTAAGTTTTGGGGAAGTCTTCTTCCTTCACCGCGCGTTTTTTTTACATCAAAATATTGAGGCCAAAAAATTAGAAAAGGTTTTCTTAATCTCATATCTCATATCATAAAACATAAGACAGAATTTAAAATTATCAGTTAAGATTATGTCATACCTTTTTCAATTAAAGAATTTCACACATTCATAATATTAGCATTTGAGGCGTGGAGGACATAAGCATTATTCCTCCAATGATAAACCCAAACCCCAACAATTTGATTCAATCTCCCGCTTGCTACCAGCAGCCTAAATACAATAGAAAGGCACAAAAGAGAAAAAAACCAAAGAAAAAGAAAGAAAACGGAGTATTTAAGAATATAGAAATTATTTTAAAATAAATTCCTCTATTTTTCTAGGCAAAAGGAATCCAATATAGAACAAGAGCGCCGAACTCATTACGATTAATCTCCCGATGATAAAAACCCAAATCTCCTGAAAAAATACTTCCAAAAAGCTAGCAATGGTAAATACAGTAAATGATGAAGCTAAGAATTTGCCTTTCAATCTTATTTTGGGATCTTCTGCTTTTAGCGACTCCTTTACAAAAAGAAATCCAAAGATCAAGAATACCATCAATTCAATCATAAGATAGCCATAGCTAAATGGTCCATACACCACTTGGATTGGCGCAACAGGAGTACCGAGCCAACTGATATTGGTAAAAATAATTATGATGTATGTCACTTCTACAGCACTTCCAATACCGATAGTCAAAGCTTTAAGAATTTTTTGGGTTTTATCTTTAAAGGCTAGTAATTCACTCATCGCAATAATCCAAAACACTTGCGCGATGGTAACTATCCCACCATGCACGAAAAAATGGAGTTCCCACGGTGGAAGTGCATTAAAGAGAATAATTGTAATAAAATTGAGGGTAACACCAAACCAGCACGAAGCTACCCCGAAATACGCAAATCCCACGTAAGAGATGGTTTTCATTTGTAATTTTATCCCCCGATGCATCATTTTTCCGCTGATAAGCAACGTAACTATCACAAATGCTAAAGTAGTAATGCCAAGCAGCATAAATTCTATATTATCAAGCAAAAACGCAAGCGGATCAGTAACCCAATTTTGATATATCATGAAATTTCCCCATTCACATTAAAATTTTATAGATTAATATATATTTTGAAATATTTTAAAGATTATGAAAATTCTTTGGAAGGTGTAAAATATATTGTATAGTATCTATTTGAATTTCCTTATTAAAATAGTTTGATATCGCTATAGGAAATCATTTCCCAAATTTTATTTGCATTAGTTCATTTTTCTCATATAATAATAGTGCTTTAAGACCCTTACTTGTGGGAGGGTGGTCTAGCTTGGTATGATTCTCGGCTGGGGGCCGAGCTTTGCTTTCCTCTAAAGCAGACGGTAAAGGTCAGGGGTTCGAATCCCCTCTCTCCCACCATACTCCTTTTCATAAAATAATGAACTAAATAGATGCTGATTATCTAATTCTAATTCCTGTAGACAGAAAAAGTCTTCTTTCTTTTGTTTTCTACGGTAGTATAATTACTCTTGATTGATGTAGACATTTCCGCATTATTCTATCCTTTTTAGAGGTTAATACTCTTCTTAAACAGTTACATAAAATCTGGACATCTGTGGACATCCTCTTTTTGGGCTGTAACTGACGACCGTGACATCTCCCTGTAGAAGAAGTCAATGTGACGCGCCTGACGACGCGTGATTGGGTTTTTTATAGTTCACGATGTTGCGAGCTGCATTGAGATCCGCATCCAAGCTCAGACCACAATGAGGACAGGT
>SHMU01000248.1 GCA_008080765.1 Promethearchaeota archaeon
TAAAAGGTTTCTTCATGCTCTTCATGCCTAATATAAGAATAACAGGTATTTTTACACCGCACAGCGAAGCCGGAACATCCTTTTTCGGCGAATTCATGAAAGAAAATGAGGACAATATTAAAAATATCGGGAATCTGCTCCGTATCGCATCTCTTAATTTGAGGATGGATGGTTCCCGCAGAAAGTATGCATCTGTGTACTTTCTTAAACGAGAGTTCGCTGGAATCGAGCAATTTGGAATGGAACAACGCCCGTAGCTGGCGAACATTCGGGAGGGGAAGAGGGTTCTCTGTATCATCACGCATCATGTTATTGAGAATTCACCTCTCTGCGTAGAATTGATTTTACCCGGGAAAGTTGCTCCTCCGATAAATATTCCGGGGCTACACCGGGTTGTACTACATTATAAATTTCTTTTGAAAAGTTTAGGTAAAGGATAATAACTTCTGTTTCTAAGCGCGAATTAGGACAGGAAACAGTTCGCAAAAATGCCGTAAGAATGCGGTCTCTCCATTTCTGCGCTTTTTTAGGATACTTCTCGAAGTCTAATACCTTATAAAAATCACTCCCCCCTAGATTCTTCTCTTTATTTTTGCCATTTTTTTCTTCTGTAAATAAGTTATAAAAAATAGCATTATTTAAATAGCATCTTTCGAAATCGAAAGATATACTCAAGAAAGGATTACGTTCATGTTGATAACATTGCCGAAGTATGTTTATGGTTTAACCTCACTCCCTTTCGGTTTTGTTCGCCTTCCAGAGATGACTTTTAACGCTCTTTTTACTATTCCCTCTGACGCTCCTTCTACGCGAAATCCCAGAAAAGTTCTTCGGGTAGCAATACATTGTGCGAACACCTGACTAGTGAGAATGGAGGTGTTTCGCTTGAACGATCGAGCGATTGGGAGACCGCAATGGGCACATATCAATTGTTCTTGGATTGATATAATCCGGGAAGAGCCACATCCTTCACAAGTAACCTCTCCACTGTATTTATTGGGTTCGCCCCTTTCAATAGTAATAATATCGTTACAATTTTGTGGCTCTTGAATAGATTCAGATCTGGGGGGTAGTATACTCATGTTTTTGGATACCTCTATTTTTTTTTAGGAAAGACTCCCGATGAGTCCATACATGCTCTTTCTGAGCCGAAAGTAATACTTCTAACAGGCATAAAATACACGGAATTTTAAGCGTGACACGTCGATGATACACATAGCGAAATGTCTCATCGTTTTTCATATGGTCTAGCAATAAACTTCGTAATTTTTGTCGATCATACGTTTTGTCGAAGAAAAACAACCGAAGATACTCTTCATCTAATAGATGTGAGCAGATCGGACATTTTCCATATTTTGAACGGAAAGACTCAAATCTCAGCGTATTCCTCTGCGTATTTGAGATAGTTGTCTTGATAGGTGCCAGCAATTGAGAGCGACTTCCCAGAAATTCATAGCTTAATAAGGGTTCGGTCAATTGCACGCATTCATCCACGGAAATATAGGCAATCTCAGAAATTCGATAGAAGCTTACAAAATAATCGTTTGCATTTAAATACAGTAAAAATAGGAGCGGGATTAGCTTAAGCGGGTCGGTAGAGATTATACATAATTCGATTTTTCGATATAAAGTAAAAATGCACCGATTAATCGATTTTGGGAGCTGGAGTCGCCTGCGGATGCGATTGATTTCCTGTCTAATCTTATCTTCGGATAATCTAATCAATGTGAGCCCTCCTTTTGAGTGAAGTCTCTATTATTGGTCTGAGAAGAAAGGAGAACCTCCTTTAAAATTGATTTTATTTTATTTCGATCTTCGGAAGATAAAGCCAAAATGTCTCTTCCTTTTGGAATGGGGGAAATCTCTTCTTTCAGAGAGAGTAATGAAGTATAAATCCGTAAAAGATTGATAAGAGACTCGCCTTGGAGTGTCTCGGAGTGTAGAATTTTAATGACAAGCTGTGTGACCCACGGAAACCACGCTTCGCAATCACTCTCCAAACAATCAGTTACTACTTCAATAAATTTGGAAAATACTTTGAGAGAGAGCTTACTTGGGGATTTATTTTGTGCGTTTCCACGGGGTTTTAACATAACAAAATTGATAGTAAGAAATGTCTTCTTTAGGATCTTATTTATTATAATTCCTCTAGATTATTTCCTATTTAAAGTTTATCGTTATCTGTCGACTGCTGCAATGTATTGCAATCATTGAAAAGGCAGTCATAATTATAATATCTATAAATATATAAAAAAAAGTATATATCGCTCTTAACAATCTCCTTCATATTATACCAACATATTATCGATTTAGACAAAAGTAATTCATCATTTCACTTTCTTCTTAAATGATCTACAAGATTTTAATATGATTTACAAATATTCTTAATAAAGAGAAATAATAGAATAATATGGAATCAAAACCTTTTCGAGTCTCCTTGCGGGAAACAGGCGAAAAAGATGAAGAAACAGGCAAAGCAAGCTCCATTAAATTCACTATTCCCGCTGCCGTTGTAAAAGCATTGGAAATCGAGAAGGGTGACATCGTTCATATTAACGTCTCTAAGATTTTAGAAGGTGTAAATATCAGAGAAATAGAATTCCCCCTTTTTTCCGAGGTCATTAAAGGAGGCTCTACTTCTTTGGCAGTCACTGTAGATAAAAAAGAAGTAGAACGCTACAATTTAACAAAAGATCTTGATTTGGAAATTACCATTACTATTGTAAAGAAGTTTGATTCAATGGATTGATATAAAATTTCATTTTAATTGAATTTACACTATTTTTAATCAATACATTAAATCAATTTCATATACGGATATCTTTAAATATCTCTTGTCAAGATTCTTTATAATGCAATCTTGAAATCTCTTGATTAAGGAAATAAACCTAATTTTGCTTTTTAGTTTTTCTTGAATTGAACAATATTATTCTCTCTTTAATATGTTTTTGAGACGTTTAAATACCTATTTCTAAAACTTACCTTGGCATAAAATAATTAATTAAGTTAGGGTTAGGGTGTTAGAATAAACAATTTCAAGAAAAAAAAGGAAAATATTTACAATATCCCCATAAATCATTCATTTAGATGACTTTATCTAGGATATTGACAACTTGATCGAAAATTATCATACAAATAATTAAAGTAACCAAAACAATTATGATTTTAATTATTGGTCTGAGATGATCGATCTCATCATCCAAATTCATTTTTTCAACCCAATAACTTTCTAATTAGTAGTATATTTTTCATTATATTTAAGATCTCATGATATCAGCATATCATAAACGGAATTTACTTTAGAGAAGTAGAAAAAGTCGTACGATAATCTTTGAATTGATATATAGTTTTTATTTAAATAGATATAATCTAATGAATATAAGAAATCTCTAAATGTAAACAAAAATAAAACTATGATAACTAAAAATGTGAATTTTGTATTTATTGCATTTCTTGAACCTGAAAATTTTACTATGAACACTCCACAAGTTAAATTTGAAGAATTTTGATTTCTGATAGAGTGTGTTAATCCCTATATACACAATTCTTCAGAAGTATATCAAACATTTAGAAATAAAAATTTTAGTTGAATTCTGAATGCTCAGAACTCATATATATTTAGCAATGAAATCTACTTAATTTCCTCTTTTTAAATAATTTGGAAGAGATAATGAGAGATCAAAAAAAATGCAAATTTAAAAAGGGTGTTGTTAAAATAATTAAGACATGTTGGATTTTAAATTCTTCTTTTCCCATTTAAATAATCGCTGTG
>SHMU01000249.1 GCA_008080765.1 Promethearchaeota archaeon
ATAAACCATGGAGATGCTCTGCGAAATTCATCCCCTCCATGAATGGAGGGGACTTCTTTCGCAATTAGTTAAAAATTAGAAAAAAACGGCTTTCTAAAGAACCGTTAGTGCAATTACAGAGGAGCTCCACAATTTGGACAGATAGAGTTATTCTTAACACTTGTTCCACATATATGGCAAAATTTAATTATTAATTTGGATTTTGGAGGGTGTAAAGAAGTTATCGACAAAGAGGGTGTTTCTTTTTCACCTAGGGTTTCAGCTGTTTCTCTACCCTTTGCGGAATCGACTATCTCGAAGGGAGTATTACTTTTATTTATTGTGATTTTGGGTCCAAAAAAGCCTCCCACCTTTACAATCGTTCTCTCAGAAGTATTAGGTTCGGAAATAGGTTCGCTAAACTGCTCTTGTGGATCATATTGCTCGGATTCTATGTTATTTTCAGTATTTGATATTGTATCAATATGTGTTGTGGCGGGGTTAGGTAAAGGGGATAAGTTCTCATCAATTCCAAACGAAGCTAATAAGTGCTTATCAATTTTTAAAAGAGATTCACACTTGGGACAACGAAATATATGAGGTATCCCTATATTATTTGTTTTAGAGTATTCCACAATACAACAGTCATGAAAAGCAGTATTGCAATTAAAGCATTTATGCAACTCATCTTGAGGTTTCTCACATATCGGGCAGAGATCAGTATGACAGAAAAAACAAGAAATTACATCCGAAGATGATAAGCTAATTAAATCGGTGGCTAACCGCTCAAAAAAAGGATAATCCCTAGGGGATACTTCGTTTTTAAAAGAAGATTTATATGAATACTGTTCTCTACTTCCCACTAACGAGCTTAAATATTTTTTTAATTGCTTTGATTCCCGACAATAGAGTGTTCCACCAAAAGTTTCGCTGCTTATTATTTTTAGTTTTACATCATCCTCATAAAATTTCTTATCTCCTACGCGAATAATATCAAGATAAATTGAGAAGTTTTTTGCTTTCAAAATCAGTTCATAGAGGGCACTATGATAATCTTCCGAGGAACTGCTAGGAGCATCAGTTAATACAATTATGCGATAGATTTTACGCCACGTTCTACTTAATTTAAACACATAGGCTAAGATTTCATATAACCCATTTTCAAAATAACTGCGCTCTAGATCACGCTCCTCCCATATATCTTTAATCGCATCTAAGATGAGAGTTGCATCTTGATTATAAATTGTATATAATTCTTTACTATTCCGAAAGAGAACTAAACCATATGTGCTTTTCTTGTTGAATTTATTATTTTCCTCAATAAAAGTTTCTATCCCATTCAACAAATATTTTCTTTTAAGAAAATCGGTGGATAAATCTAAATAAAATATAACTTCTTGTTCTTGGTTACTATCACTAGATTTGGAATTTATAACCATAAATATCAATTGTTCATTTTTTAAGATCTTAATTTTTTTATGTATATCCCATCAAATCGATGTTTTATAATATATTCTCAATAATAACAGAATAATTATGCTTTATAATTTTATTCATATCACAATTAGGTGGGGTCAAAAAAGAGGAATGATAACTGAGAAAATAATATATAAGAGCATTAAGATTTATCGTATAGAGAAGATTTTTTAATTAAAAAATCATACATTTAATAATAGAATAAGAAAATAAATAATTCTAATAAGAATTCAATTAATTAATTAACCAATGTCTCTTAAAGATTACCTAACTCAATTAAAATTATCGGATGAGGCTATTACGATTTATTTAGAAGCTCTCAATCATTTATTTTTGACACAGTTTGAATTGCAATCAATCATGCCCGAGATTGATGATGAAGTATTTTCAACCACCCTCGAAGAGTTATTGGAAATCAATTTACTCATAAAGAAAGAATCTGAAGAGCCTTCTATTCCCACTCAATATTTAGCAATCCCCCCCTTCTCATTAATGTTAACCTATTTTACTAATATTAAGAATAGCTTTAACAGAATTGAGCAGCAAATTCAACAGCTAATCAAAAATGCACTTAATACTACCTTTGAAAAAAATACTAAAATAGATTTAAAAGATGTAGAAGAAAAAATTAAAAAATTCTTTAAAGATTTCCAAGAAACCACCTTATTAGAGAAACAGGATGCCGAAGATATTATACAAAAATTTGATATTATTAATAAACTTGCCCCTAAGATACAGCAGGTTCAGCAAAATATTATCAATATAGCAAGAAAACAAATCTCTTCTTTAATAAATGCCATCTCTATTCTAAGATCACAGATTGTAGAGAAAATAACCAACTTAGAAATGAAAAAAGAGAAGGATAAAGAGCTTGTAATTGCTTCAATCGAAGAGATTTTCTCCGGTCAAATCGATAGCATAAGTGAGGAATTCATTGCCAGCACAGAGGCGCTTATTAATGAGGAATTTGATAACTTTTCTCCGGAACCCTATCTTAACGTGATAAATCAAAATAGAAGCGATTTTAAAACCATATTGCTTGACCTAATTTATAATTTTGAGAAGAAGCTAAATGATATTTCGAATATAATTAAAGATAAAAATGAGAATCTAAATCCTAATCTGGAAAACCTAAAAGAGCAAATCCTTACAAACATCAGCAAAATTATAACAGCTTCCGTAAATCAGATAGCAAATCTCAATAAACCCATTATTAGCGTACTTTCTAATTTTTTGGAAACTAAATTTACTCCCGATGCCTTTAAGGCGAGAGATATCTGGATAATCCATAGTGCTACTCGAATTAATGAGGAAATCATTTCTGCTATACAAAGTTCACAAAGAAACTTATTCATCATGGTTCCCAAATTAAAAGACTTCCTTCCCGTGGAAATTTTTGGCGAACAAAAAGGGTTATCCATTCGCTTAATTTCTTCAGATGCTCATGTAAATAGTAAAGTAAGAGAATTTAAGCAGATTAGTGGGTTAGAATTTCGAAATCTTGATAATGAAAATCTTATTGCAGTCAGCTCCGATAAAAATTATATTGCTGTAGGTATTTTAAAGCCACAAAAGGAAAACGAATTAGATAATTTCATCGGCTTGGCTTCAAATAATAAAACAATTATTGAATCCATCCAAAAAGGGTTTAATCAGTTGTGGTCCTTAGGAGAGGGAGAGTTGGGAAAAGCACCATCTGAAATGGAACCAAGACAAGTGAGCCCTCAAGTGAAAGAACCCGCAGAAGCAAATTTGGTCAAGCCTTCTCAAGTATTAAAGCAATCGAAAGAACAAGAAAGAGAAATTCCTATTAAATCAGAAGCTGAGAAACCGTCTGAGCCTGTAAAAAGAAGGGAACGCTTTATAACCCCAATCAATGAAGGAGAACTAACAGAAGTAGGAAGACTGTTAAATAAAACATTTAATGACTTGATTAAAAAATTAGATTCCATGAATGGAATTATGTTTTCCACTGAATTAAATAAAATCGCGGACCTTGTATTAGAGAAGCGCGGTTTTAGCGTAACACTTCATCATCTTCGAAGATTTATAGATAAATATGATAAACAAAAACAACAATTAAGTGAACAACAAATCGAAGAGATTATTGAAAATGTAGAATCCTGGAAGCAAAAATTATTATAATTTTAGGCTAATTTTATAAAAGAAGGATCAATTATAAAATAGCCGTTTTTTTTAGTTTCTACATGCATATCACCCCTTTCTC
>SHMU01000250.1 GCA_008080765.1 Promethearchaeota archaeon
TTGAAGCCTCCCCGCCCTAAAGGACGGGGATTCCCACGAGTCCACTAAGCATTAGCTGACGGGCATATCTTAGGGCTGTTTGTCGCGGTAAACCCCTTCCACGTGCGTAGAAAGGATTCCTCCTTCAAGGAGGGGTGATGCGATAAGTCATCGGATGTCAAGAACGTTACTATGATATTCACGGCGGAATTTAAGTCCCTATCCATCTGATGACCGCATTCACAAGTAATAGTACGCTCGGACAATGAACGCTTTACTCTTTTCCCGCATTTCGCACAGGTCTGTGTGGTGTATGATTCATCAATTCTTATTACTCTTTTGCCTATTTTTTGTGCTTTATAGGTTAAGAATTGGACAAATCTTCCCAACGAGCCCGTGTTTTGCATTGAATGATGAAGAGTCTTGTTCGATTTGTTTTGTCTGGGCGATTTGGTGGTTTTTTTCTTCCGTGCCATCGTTTTCACATTGCGCTCTCCCACAATAATCGTGCTTGCTCTTGTGTTTTCCACTATTTGTTTAAATGAATTTCTAAATGATTTTTATTAGTAATTCTCTTAAATTGCTATCTAATGTGCAAATTTTATAAATAAAGAGAAATAAAGAATTATTAAATTCAATAGAAAAATGATAGAAAATAATTAATACTAATAAAAAATAATTATTAAATAATAATTCTAATAAAAATTGAGATTAAAATGCCCGATGTAACGATAAAAAGTCCTAATGTAGATGATATATTTGAGAAATGGAAGCAGCAAACAAATCGAAAAGACAAAAAGAAACTGGAAAAAGAGTTTGGCGTAAAGGGGGCGGTCTTTAGCATTGATAATATATCCGCCGGCGAAACTGTAAAAGACACGATGAAGGAAGCAGCAATTTATTATGCAGTTAAAAAAATAATCGCTCCTACTAAGGAAAAAGAAGAAGAAGAACTTATTGATGCTGAAAAGGTACGAAAACAAGACTTTTACGAATTTAAAAAAGATGTCGTCAAAGATAATTGGAAAGGAGATGATAAGGTACCTATCTTTTCCACACTTACTCCGAAGCCTTGTCAGGAATGCAAGGGGAAAGGATTTATGGAAACAGAATGCAAGAATTGTAAAGGTACCGGGAAACTAGAGGATAAGATGAAGATCTATGTAGGAGAAGAACAAGATAAGGAGAAGAAGGTTTTCAAGTATGATTGCGCAGAATGCTATGGAACTGGGAAAATTAGAGAGAGATGTAAGGAATGCGCTGGCTATAAGAATATGTATGCTTATAAAATTAAATCCGTGCCCTTCAAAAGAAAAGAGACGGGAATACCTATGTTACATAGTAGCGCTCAAACCAAATACGAAAAAGAAATCAAGGAAGACCTACATAAATTAATCGACGAAGTAGAAGGAATAAAATTCCCCAATTTTAAAGAACTTGATAAAAAAGCGGAACCCTCTCTGGGATACTTTAATAAAAATATTAAGAAGACTATTAAGGAAGCAAATAAAGACTATGATAAATATGAGAAAGATAAGGATACACAAATTGTAAGCGGACTCTATTTGTTTCCCATGATCCAAGTGTTCTGCGAAACTAAAAATAGGGGGAAATCTTTCGAGATTTACGCGCTCGGTTCTGACAAGAAATTTATGATCTACTCCAACTTTTAGATGCAATTCTATTTTTATTTTTTATCTCTTTTTTGTTTTATAACTTTTTTATTATTTATACCATTTATTAGTCCCATTCTTTTGTTTTGATTCTTTTTTACGACTATTTTGGAATAGGAGCTAACATTTTTTGAGATTAAAATGCTAATGCCTCACTTTTATCTTCTTAAGGTTTTTTCGCTTTAATTACTAAGAATACTTTTTTACGATAGATCGTAATATTTAAATTGGAAACTCAACTAAATTATCTAGCGAAAAAAATTTATTTAAAACTGATAAACTATGGATGCCTTATTATATATACTAATTTTCGGATTTTTAATGAGTCTTATTGCTTGGATTGGAATTACTACGTTAGCAATTAAAGAGAAAGCACTAGAGAAATTATTACTTATATTAGTTGCCTTTTCTGCGGGAGCATTATTAGGAGGTGCCTTTTTACATTTAATACCCGAGAGTATTGAAGAAAGTGGTGATGGTTTGGGAATGATGATCTGGGTATTAATTGGATTTGCCATTTTTTTTCTCCTAGAACAATTCCTTCGTTGGCAGCATTCTCACAGGATTCCTATGGAGCAAAGAAAGGAACGGGAACCAGTAGGGGTATTAATTTTGCTGGCTGACGGAATCCACAATTTTATTGGAGGGTTAGCAATTGCCAGTTCTTTTATGGTAAGTTTTGAAGTGGGACTTATAACATGGATAGCAGCAGCGGCACATGAAATTCCCCAGGAATTAGGTGATTTTGGAATTTTGTTAAATAGTGGATGGAAAAAGAGAAAAGCCCTATTGGCAAATTTTCTCTCAGCTTTGACAATCATACCTGGTGGAATTATAACCTACTTTCTTTCTGCCAATCTTGATACACTTTTCTTACTTCCTTTTGCTGCAGGAAACTTTATTTATATCGCTGCCTCCGATCTCATTCCCGAAATTAAACATGGAAAAAAGGATTACGGCGAATCTGTATTCACCAGATTAGGGCACTTTGTAGCATTCATCGTGGGTATTATATTTATTTTGGCAATCAGATTAGTCTTTGGATAAGGTGAGAATATGGTTCAAGATATGACAATGCTTGATTATCAGGTTATCAAATGTTTATTTAGAGAGAATAGACCATTAAAAATCGGACAGATTAAAAAACTATTGGATGTTCCTCATTCTACATTAGGAAGTTGTGTATACCGATTGAAATCTCAAGGATATGTAGAATATGAACCATATTATGAGGTAAAACTCACTACTGAAGGAGATGAATTAGCCAAAGAAATATTGCGACATAAACATTTGATTGAAATTTTCTTATATCGGGAATTAGATTTGACTAAAGAACAAGCTCATGAGGAGAGTGAAAGATTAAATTTAGTGTTTTCTTGCGAGGTTATAAATAAGATCTGCGAAAAATTTGATCATCCAAAAGAGTGTCCCTGCGGAGAGACTATTTTAAATTCACAATCGTGTCATTGTCAGCAATCCATTATCTAATTTTTTTTTCTTTTCTAGTATCTTTAATACCAACTATTTAATATTGCGTTTCTTTTTGCAATTATGTGAATTTCTTTAAACTCTTATAAACTTACCCAAAAACATATTATAATAGTTTCTTGTAAATCAGATCATAAAAGAATATATGAAGTCAATTACCCCGCCTTGAAAGGCGGGGCTTGTGGCTCAAATCCCCATCAATTCTCCTAAAAGCTTCTGGTTCATCATCGTCCACATCTAAGGGGCTAATTGACACATAGCCCGTGTCCTTCGGATATACCGAGGGACAACTGCCCGATCTCTGATAT
>SHMU01000251.1 GCA_008080765.1 Promethearchaeota archaeon
CTGTGTGGTGTATGATTCATCAATTCTTATTACTCTTTTGCCTATTTTTTGTGCTTTATAGGTTAAGAATTGGACAAGTCTTCCCAATGAGCCCGTGTTTTGCATTGAATGATGAAGAGTCTTGTTCGATTTGTTTTGTCTGGCTAGGTTTTAACCATTAAAGAAGTTAAAAAAATAAAAAGAGAGTAAAAGCATTAGGTGGTTACAGGACTTTTTAAGTCTCTAGCTTCATTTCATCGGTGAGTTCGGCTTCTCCTCGTTTTCCACCAAACATTAATGTTAATGCTATTGCAAAGAATATAGCTGCATTTAATAGTAATGACCAAGGAATATTTGGAGAGACGAGATCAGTGATTGTACCAAGGATAAATGGTCCAAAAATTGCGGCCATAAAACCAAATAAGTAATATACCCCCGTATATGCACCTATCTTTTCTTTCGAAGGTGCTAATTCCCATACAATCACAATAGAATTAACATTCACTAGTGCCCAACCTATTTCTCCTAAAATTAGAATAATAATAATGCCGATGAGTGCAATTAACCCTCCAATAAAAAGAATAAAAGTGCCAAAAACAAGTCCAACGATGAGAAGATTTAACCCAATTTTAATACAAGTTCTTCGCCCAATTTTTGGAGCTAAACTTGAGAGTGGATATGCGGAGATAATAACTGAGCCTGCGACGAAAAAGCCCAAGAAGCCTGCAAAATTTTCATCTAAATTAAGTACATCTGTCCCAAATATGGTAAGAAGTGCCACAATACCTTGATAGGCAACGAACTAAAAAAAGATGGCAAAACAGATAAATAATGTACTTTTATCCTTCTCTTGCAATATATATTTGAGACTTGCAATCAGTCCCAGTTTCTCATCGTTTATAAGCTCTTTGCCTTGTTGTTCAAATTCGATGATCATTTGATAACTATACGATTCTCGTTCCTTTACCTTCCATATTAATACGATTAAACCAATTATCATCAATACTGAAACTACTATAAACGCACCTTGTAAGGTAATTAAACCGGCTACTAAACTCATAGCATATCCAATGGCAGCTCCAATCCCTCCAAACACATTAATAATAGCATTTCTTTTACTTCTATTTATGGGCCTTACAAAATCGGGCATTAAAGATACCGCCGGAGCTCGATATAACCCGGCAGCGAGCCCAAACAAAAACATCCACAAGAAGAGCGTAAGAAAAGAAGTTTGAAAGGAAATGAGCGTAAAAAATAAGGCAGCAAAAGGAATCCCGATAATCATGTATGGACTTCGTCTTCCCCACTTAGTTCTTGTTTTATCAGAAAGATTACCCGTTATAGGTTGTAATATTACACCAAGTATATTATCAAGAGCCATTAAAAGCCCGATAATACCTAATTGTAAAACCAACGACCCTCGTTCTACATCGGTAATATACAATTCAAGAAGTTTGGGTACTCTCGCGTTGTATAATGCCCACGCAATTTCAGAGGTAAAAAACGCAAATCCAATGAAAATAATCAATTTGGTATTGAACTGATTTTTCGAAGATTCTGACATAATCAAAATATCATAAAGTTTTATTATAATTAATTTTAGCTTCAATTATATTTAAGGATTGAAATTTTTTTAACACTAAAAAAGTCAATTAAGTAGTTATTGAAATATCCCTCATATCAATAGATTTAAAATTAGAGCGTTATTATCATGTTATATTTCTATAATGAATTCTTATAAAGTGTATTTCTTTGGAGAGAAAACTTAAAGATGGAACTGTCCTCGTAAATAAATGGCCCAATAAAAAAAAGTCTGCATTTTCTATGACTTTTGATGATGGATTTCAAGCACATTACACTCACGTTCGATCAATTTTAAATACATATGGTTTTAAAGGTACATTTTATATTAACCCAAAAACTATCAACAAAAGAATAAATAATTTCGAGGATACCGATGAGAGATATGCATATTGGGATCAGCTGGCTAAAATGGCTCGGGAAGGCCATGAAATTGCCTCCCATTCCTTTTCCCATCCACATTTAAACGAGATGCCAATTGGAGATGAAAAAACAAGGGGTACTTTACTTTATGAGTTATATGAATCTAAAAGGATTATAGAAGAAAAGATTCCGAATTATAACTGCATAAACATTGCTTATCCTTATGGTTTTCATAATTCTCAATTAGATGAGTATATAAGTAAATATTATGAAGCAGCAAGGAGTGCGGGAAATACTCCCAATTCATCATCTCCCTCAGAAGAGGAATTTTTAGATCTGAATAGTAAATTGATTTTGTGGAGAAAAACACGTGAAAAGCCCGAAGATGATTTGAAAAAACTCAAGAGATTCATTCGATGGATTAAAAAAGAATCAATATCTACTGAAAAATGGGCTATTTTAGTTGCACATGAAGTTCTTCCCTTTTCTAAACTTTCAACTACGGATTCATTTGAACCTACATCAAATGAATGGTTAATTGGGTTATGCGAATGGCTCAAAAATGCTTCAGAGCGCGATGAGATTTGGGTGGATACTGTCGCAAATGTTACTAAATACATTAAAGAGAGAGATTATTTTGATTATGCTATTAAAACTAAATCTATGAATGAATTAAAAATTACAATAAAAACCACTTTTGATCCTCTAATTTATAATTTCCCTCTTACTATTGAAATAATTGTTCCAGAATCATGGCATTCTGTCGAATTATCTTACAATGGTCAAAAAGAGATAAAAAAACCATATAGGAGAGACAATCAAACATATATAACTACAAATGTCATACCTCATGACCGTTTATTAACATTAAAACAAAATAAGTGATTTTTGACATTATTTATTATGAAATATCATTATATTCAGATATTTCAGTTGTTATATCTTTCTTTTTTCCATTCTAAACCTTGTTTTACCATCAGTTTTTATAATAATTCAGATAATTTTAATCCAGAAATGGATTCATCTTCCATTGATATCTCTTATCTTTGTATTTACCTTATAGATTTTAATAATTTTTTAATTTTATCAAGCTCTTGTGAATTTCTTTTTAAAATAAACCTTTTATTTTCACCTATTTTTATCAGACCAGATCCCTTTACTCTATTTTTAATGTGCTCTCCCAAATTTCTTGCTGCTTCATTCAAAATTGATGCAATTTTATCATATTGCTGTTTTTCTATTTCTTTCTTGACAGGATCCCCTCCATCATACGTTCCACTTGAACTATACAATGGTTTAACGGGTTTATACTCAAGATAGATTTTTCCCTCTTTTTTTGTAATAAAATATCCATTTCCATTTCCATCATGAAATGTATAATTCATAAGAATAATTTTTATTCTATAAGTTTAAAATTTGTAGATATTAAGGATTTGATCAAAAATAACTTCCTTAGTTTAAATACGATTTTTTTTAACTTATTATTTATCGTGGTCTAAAGCA
>SHMU01000252.1 GCA_008080765.1 Promethearchaeota archaeon
AAGCGTGGCATATATGACCATATGCAAAAACTAGCAAGGAGGTGAGAGAAAAAAAAATACGATCTACTGTTTATGGTGGAGTAGTTCAAAAGGTTCTTATTACCATTGAAATATAGATAATTAAGTTTAAGCTGCTAAAGTTAAATATAAAAAACCATAAAGAATGAGAGACTTTATAAAAATTGACTGAACACTTAGATAAGCTTTCGAAAAAAGCAAATAAACTTACCGATAAGGGTATAAGGCTTGAAAATACCGGAGATTATGAAAATGCCTTGAAATGTTATAGCAAAGCATTATCTCTATATGATCAATTAGGGGATAGTTTAGGAAAAGCAGATTCACTTAATAACATTGGAATTGTGTTAAATGCCAAAGGTCATCAAAATGAAGCATTAAAGTATTATAAGGAGGCAATGAAGATTGATGAGCAAATAAACGATCTTGGGGGCAAGGCGACTCGACTCAACAATATTGGAGAAGTCCATAGGATAAATGGTGACCATCAAGAGGCATTGAGATGTTATAAAGAAGCATTATTAATTTATGAACAATTACATGATCTTGGAAGTAAAGGGGTCATTCTTAATAATATCGGGTTAATTTGTGATGTTCAAGGAAAATATGATGAAGCACTTCGCTATTATGAAGAAGCATTGAATATTGCAGAAGAATTGGAGGACCTCTCAGTAAAAGCAACCCGTCTTAGTAATATTGGGTTGATATATCGACAAAAAGGAAAATATTCCGAAGCAATGGACTTCTATAGACATGCATTAGAGATTGATGAGCAGTTAGGCAATATTCCTGGAAAAGCGACGGATCTTAATAATATTGCGACAACTCAATTTATACTAGGAAAGTATTCGGAAGCTCTTAAAAATTTTGAAGGTGCATTACAAATTCTTAATGAAATCGGTTTAGGATCCTCACAAAATGCTCAGATATTTAGAAAAAATATAGAATATGTGAAAAGAAAATTAGGGAAAGAAAGAGAAATATAGGTTAACCAGCATTTAATATACTTTTAATAACATTTAATAGTTTCTTCAAAAGCTAGATCGCTAATTTAATTTGCTCATTAAAAATATAACTAAAAAAAGGAAAAAAACTTAAAATTATTTTGCTTGGTTTTGCCATTCCAATATCATAGAATTGGAAATACCACTAATTTTTGCAGAAAGTTCTTTTGGATCTGCATCTAGCAAGTCTTCTATGGATTTAATTCCGTATTTCTTTAAATTTTCCAATGTACCCTTTCCAATACCCTTAATATCAGTTAATTGCTTTCCGTTACCATTTTCGGGAATTTTATCATCCAACTCTTCATCATCGCCTTGATCATTCTCTTCATAGATCGTCTCTATGTCGAAATTCAAATTTTGACCTTCTGGAAATTCTACTTCTTCACTATCGGCCACTCCAGCACTGGTAATATAGAATTCGCATTCCTCAGGTGGGAGGTCAGGAGCATCGACGATGACTGCTTGTCGCTTCAAGGAACTATTTGCAGAAAATCCTTTGGTCTTGAACTGGATACGAAAATGACAGCCATGAGCGACGATATTACCCCCAATAGCATCATCTGCAGAAAACATCCCTTTCATTTGAGTAGCAACTTGATTGGTAAGCAATACAGCAGCATTATACATTTCTGCTATGCGAGAAAGTGCGTGGATCATATTGTTTAAGACACACTGACGTCGGGCAAGCATACCAATACCTACATATTCGGCGCGTAGAAGTGCCATGAGACTGTCAACGATAAGTAATCGTACATTTCGTTCTTTACAGAGCGATTCTGCTTTAAGAATCATCTGATCTTGATGGTCAGAGCTGAAAATACGAGCATGAAAGATTTTTGCGAGTACTTCTTTGGGTTTCAAACTAAAACGTTTTGCAATTCTGATGATCTTATTTCGCGAAAAAGTATTTTCGGTATCAATATAGGCAGTTGATCCTCCTAATCCACCCTTGCTTTTGGGGAGTTGCACAGTGACCGCAATAGTATGTGCAAGATTAGTTTTTCCCGATTTAAAAGCACCGAATACTTCGGTGACCTTTCCTGTTTGCATACCACCGCCTAAAATACGATCTAATTCTGAGGAACCGGTACTAAACATCTCAGTATTTTCATGCATTTCGGACACCGGGGTAAATTCTGTCATTTCTAATGCATTACGGGCATTCCAAATGAGCTTTCTTGCGGTCTTATCTCCGAGACCTTTAATATCTGCAACGATAATTTGCGAGGACATAGCGAGCATTTCAGCTGTAGAAATACCATTTTCCTGAAGTAACTTTATGTGGCGCGCATTGATTCCTTTTACTTGGCTTAAATCAGCCATTTCTTATTCACCTATTTAATTTGGTTTTTAATGAATTATCATTAATATCATCTCGATTTATTTAAAGAAAAAATAGAAATTTGTATTCTGTTAACTCATAAGAAAAAAGAAAAAGGGAAAAGCTAAAAAAATGAATTCAACTCTGATGAGGCTAATTGCTGCAATTTTTCCACATATTCTTTTGGTGAAATCCCATGAAGAAGTGCTCGATGTAATAATTGCATATTGATTTGAGTGGGTTCGAGATGGGCTGTATTGGAGGTAAGTTCATGAAGAATCCTTAATGGAGAAAATGGTTCTAATTTATTTTTTGCAAAATATCCCCCAAAAATCATAAACAAATTAGTCATAAGTTTAATATCTTCTGCTGTAAACGTATCTTGACACTTTGAGCACAATACAAAAGGAAGAATAACATCACTTAATACCTCTAATTGGATATATTTAGGATTTTTGCTGCAGATTCTATGACAAATGCAACACTTGATTTTGTTTCCGAAAATTTCTGAAGGAACCTTGAGATTTGGAGAATTTTGAGTGGCACTAAGGTCATCATTTTCATCTATAATTGGCATATTCATCTTTCCTTAAGAAAAAAATTTATTTAATACAATGTTTAAGGATAGTTCCAATACAATTATTTAAATAAAAAATTGTTGCTTGAGCTTTACCCATCTCTTCAGGTATCATCCCAGAATACTAATGGTGCTTTTGTCTTTAAATAGTGTTGCTATAGTTTGCCGACAGAAATTAGAATCAGTTATGAGAAGAAGATAATTACTTCTAGAAATTAAACAGAATAACTTTTGGGATAAGAATTTTAACTAATTGCGAAAGAAGTCCCCTCCATTCATGGAGGGGATTAATTTCGCAGAGCATCTCCATGGTTTATCGTGTGGGTGAGATCTTCCGCATTATACAGCACTAAAGTAACGGACCCCTTCCTTTTAAATCCCTCGCATACTATACATGAGTATAGAAAGAGACCCTTGCAAGGAGAAGAGAAC
>SHMU01000253.1 GCA_008080765.1 Promethearchaeota archaeon
CCGTTTTTTGTCATAATGTTTAAACTGAGAATTTCTAATTTAATAAATATGTTTTATGAAATAGACTCTAAGCTTTTTCTGCCCATACACAATAATAAGAATAAATAATTCAATATTAGCCTACAATACAAAAGTTTAAAGCTATTTCAGAAAATCTAAGGAGATATTGGAATGCATAAGGATATATAGGGAAAGGTTGGGAAACGTAGGGAAACGCTACAGGGTTACCCCGCCTCTGCTGCCTGAGCCATGTACCGCTGATTTTCCAGTTTTATTCTTTCAGTATTTTCCAGTCTTTTTATCTCCCTGAATAGCAGCACCAAATCGCCCTCATCGTAATAAAGCCTTCAACAAGGAGAAGTATCATGAATTCAAGGTCAGATAGAGATGTAAGAAGGGGTTCCATTCGTCCTGTGCGGCCTGTGACTCCTATTCGTTCTACATATCCTACAAGTTCGTCTCTTTCGAACAGTATCATTACTCGTCGTAATCGTGGTGTAGAGCATAAGTTTATTGATTCGATTATTGGTGGTTGTTCTGCGAATTATCGTTAAATTTATTTTTGGCGGAAAAAATGTTAAATAAAGAAGATTTACATAAAGCGTATGCGTACATTGATTCTTTAGATGAGAACGGTCTAAGGGATTATATAGATCAGATTAAGAGGCCAGAGCTTTTGTTGATTTGGATGACATATCTGGCGATATTTATGATCATTTATGTTATGCTCGTGCTCGTAAAAGGTTAAAGGAGTTTTCTTAGGAATATTATGAACGTTTATCAAATTACATATCGTGAGAAAACTGGAGATAGTTCTAGTACGATTCATATGCTTGTTGACAAAGATGTTTTGGTTGAGGATATTTTTAAGAGAGATTATCCCACTTGTGAGATTGTAGATATTACGCAAAGAGATAAGATTGATCATTTGGTAATTAATCCTAAACATTTGTGGTAATATATTTTTGGCGGAAAAAATAGGAGCATATTATGCAAGAGAGAATAGCAAGTGAATTTAATGAAGAACATAAGCAGAAGCTTATTAAACATTTAAAGGATCTTCGTTCTTTATGTAATGATTGTTTGGATTATGGTGCAATGAGCGTAGCTAAGATTTCTTTGATGCAACGATATCTAAACAAAATCAAGGTTGAATTTGGTAAATCTATTGCCAGTTAATTGCTTAATTCGAACATTCTTGATATAATTTAAAAATAGGAGATATAACATGGCTTGGCATATTTTTTGGCTCATTTTCTGCATATCATTTTTTGTAATAAATACCACTAATGGTTTGGGGCAATTGCGAATCTATCGTAGATATGGAAATATTGGGGATCGTACGTTAGCAATTATCGGTATTTTCTGTGGTATTGTTTGTGGACTAATCGGAGTTCTTCACGCATATATGATATTTAGATAATACGGAGAAAAGAAGATGTTGCCAATTATTATTATAAATTTGATTGCGATTATTTTATGTTCGCTTGCTTTGATTTTTAATCTTAGAATGTATGTTGAAACAAAAAAAGAGAGCCACCTTTCGCTAGTTTTCGTTATGGGCATGTTTGTGTTAATGAATTCAATATTTTTTACTTTGAATCTTGTAGATTATCTTGGATAGGAATATGAGGGATTATCAGCAAAGAACGGATGAGGTATTTCGTAAGCATTTTGGTCGTACTCCTTTAAAGATGCGATTAGAGGACATTTTGGGTGAAGCGATAGAGCTATCACGCAGCACCGATTTAGCTAATTTAAAGGAAGAGGCTGGAGATGTTTTGTGTAGTGTCCTTCAGTTATGCACAGAATGCTCCTGGGACGCCCAGGATCTTGTACAAGCGACTTTAAATAAAATAGAGGGCAGAGAGTCCCAATATCAGACTTTAGGCCGTAAAAAGCGGGTAGCGATCCTTGGTGGGGCATTTAATCCTATCACTAAAGGTCATATTCAGATATGTCAGTTAGTTTTGAATGTGGCGAGAAAATTTGATGAGGCATGGTTAATGCCTTGTTATGCTCACATGCATGGTAAGGAGATGGTATCTGCGCAGCACCGATTAGCCATGTGTGAGCTTGCTGCTAAGGTTGATGGACGTATTAGAGTAAGTTCTTATGAAATTGACAATAAGCTTTCTGGTGAAACATATCATTGCATGCAGAAGTTGATGAATGAGGATTTTGCTAAGGATGAATATGAATTTTCATTGATCATTGGTATGGATAATGCCAATAAGTTTGATAAATGGGTTAATTATGAGCATTTAGAGAAATTAATGCCATTTGTAGTTGTACCTCGTGGTGGTATTGAACGTGATGAGAGTGTGGACTGGTATTTAAAGCCTCCTCATGTTTATATTGCTTCTGAGGGAGACATTATTAATTGTTCTAGTAGTCAGGTGCGAACCTTTTTAAAACGTTTTTTAGGCACATCAAATATAGAGAATTGTAATACTGGGCTTCTTTTAGCTCGTGAATTAGATAAAATGCTAGATGATAATGTTTATAAATATATTGAAGATAATGAATTGTATCTTCCCTGACTGTGTGGGATTTTTCGAGTAGCTTTGATTACATTTTTTGCGGCGAAAAAATATGAACCAACAAGAAATAATTAATAAATTACAAAATATAGAGAATACTATTTGGGATAATAATTTTGACAATATGACAGTTGAAGAGGTCGCTAATTTGTGTTGTCATATTGCAGACGAAATATCTTTTTTGCGAGAAAAAATTAATAATGAATGAACAACAGTTTTATTTAGATTTGGATGATAATGAAGGTACTCGCATTCTTCTATTACCGAAGGTTGCAAAGCCTTTGGTGAATAGAGGTTATAAGCCTCATTGGGAGTGGGATGATGGTGGAAGTGTTTTGGTTTTTGGTCCATTCGAAGAGGTGCTTCAATGAATAAGATAGTATTTATTAAAGAAGGGTCAAGCATTAATCTTGAGAGTATTTATTATGCAGATTTGATTTTTGAAGTGCAGGATAATGATTCATTTCATGTTGTTAAAAATCGTATTGGCAAGCAGGACTATACGGTTAATATTTCTGGATTACGTAGAATTCTTGAAGATTATGAAGATTACAAGAAGACAGAAAATGGGAAATTAACAGATTCTCAACTGGTAGAAATTGCTAAAGATCGAGGAATTGATGAGATTTCAGATCTTTGTAACTCAAGTGGTGGATACTTTGGATTAGAAAAGAAGCAAAAAGATAGAAT
>SHMU01000254.1 GCA_008080765.1 Promethearchaeota archaeon
AATGATGAAGAGTCTTGTTCGATTTGTTTTGTCTGGGCGATTTGGTGGTTTTTTTCTTCCGTGCCATCGTTTTCACATTAAGCACTCCCACAATAATCGTGTTTGCTCTTGTGTTTTCCACTATTTGTTTACTGACTTTATGTTGAAAGTCTTTAAGTTGAGTAGCACATTTAGTTTTCATTTTACAGAACTTTTGGTGATACCGGTTCTATCGCCTTGAATATTTTTTGCAATGGTCCGTTAATTTAGTGCTGTATAATGCGGAAAATCTCACCCACAGCATAAACCATGTAGATGCTCTGCGAAATTCATCCTCTCCATGAATGGAGGGAACTTCTTTCGCAATTAGTTAAATTGTATTTATTCTAATTTATTCTTTTGATAAATAATCATGTTTTTAGGAGAAAATATGATATCCATTTTTTTATTTTTTAATTAGATCACAATATTGTTTGCCAAATTCCCTAATTCTGTCCCAATCTCGAAGATCATTAGGATCATTTGGTTTTATATTTGGGTCTTCCGCCGCCGCCATCATTATCATCTTTTTGGCCATATTTCCTAATTTTGAATCTTCAGTGAGGTCTAATTTTCCTCCAAATGCCTCAATCATCACCGCATTTATATTATTTGAATCTAATTTCTTCTTAATATAATTTGTTCTTGCTTGCTCTCTTTTTTCTGGATTGCCACCATCTCCGCAACTAACAAAAACACCTAAACCATCTTTCTTGGATTTTAATTTTTCAGCGAATTTTTTAAGAAATTTTCGAGCGTTTTTAGTCCATTTTCCAATTTTAATTGAGGAGCCTAACAGGATACCGGTAAATTCATCTAAATTGGGCAAATCCTTCCGTTTCGTCGTTTCTAAATTAATTATTTGGGTATCTATCTCATTTTCATTTAGAACCTTCCCTAACTCCTGTGCTATTTCCTCAGTACTACCGAATCTTGTACCATATAATATTAATACTTTTGCCATATTTTCAACTCTTTTGTTTTTTTGCTCACTATAATTTTAATTTTATATAAGATTTAAAAAATAAATTAATTACTTTTCTATTTTGATTAATGTATGCGAGATTTATATTTTTAATTGAAAACTAAAGAGAATCATAAATTTAGTTAGGCAAAAATTTATATACGATAATTTTATTTAAGGAATAGAAAAAAATCTATATCTTCGAAAAAATATAGATTTTTAGTAGTGAACGATGGCTGGAATGAGTACTTCCGACTAGAGTAAGTCTAGTAAGAATACTATTCGGTTTTCACTACTTACTTCTTATGTGTGTATGTACCTATTTAACTCTGTTTATTTTAAGCTTAATAATATTATTGAGAAAAGGATCAAGAGCTGATAATGCGTTTTTACACATTAATGTCAAGTATGTCCTTTACTAATTCTTTTTTCTCTTCGAAATTTGCTTGTCGTGAGATCATAATTCTTTGTGCTTGGGGTGAACCCGCTCCGTGCATTGATTCTGTTCGATAGCTTACAGATGATACCCCCATTGTCAAATTCTCGATAAATCGTAATATTTTATAGCGATCTTCTACAGGAATTTCGGGATTAGTATCTAAATATTTCTTTAAAAGGGTTCCAACTTCGCTTGATCGCAAATCTGCTTCAGAAGGGAGTGTGCAAATTGATCCTCCCGCGATATCTTCTGCCAATCGTGCGATTTCATAAGGAAATCGTGTGACATTTTGCTTGCATACATTTGCTAAGAACATATCCATCTCATAATTGCCCGCATCTCTTTGAAATCCTAAAGAACTACACGCAATTCCACAACTAAATAAGGTTTCATTCAAATGGGTCATTTCTACAAGCTTATCTCGTATATGGGAGGCTTTCTCAACACCATGATATTGTGCGGAAAGAGCAGTAGCACCGATTAGCACATCTCCAACACCTACTTTACATCCTCCATATGATTGACGATGAAATCCAGCAAATCGATTAACTAATTCTCGTGAAAATTCTACTTCTCCTTTCATAAAGATATGGTCAGTAGGTATAAATACATCATCAAAAATCACAAAGATTTCTTGTCCCCCATATTTGAAATTCCCAATATCTAATTTTCCTTCTTCCATTTTACGAGTATCGCATGATTGTCTCCCATAAATAAGAGTTATTCCTTCAGCATCGATATCTACTCCACAACTTATCGCATAAGCTTCCTCTCCGGGCCTCAGAGATAGTGTGGGCATGATAATTGCACGATGGGAATTAAGAAAGCCCGTTTGATGTATTTTTGCCCCCCTTATGATTACACCATCGTCTTTTTCATCAACAATATGAAGGAACGAATCGGGATCCTTTTGCTCTATAGGTCGTTTACTTCGATCACCTTTTGTATCTGTCATTGCTCCATCGACCATTAGATCTTGATCTTGAACTTCAATCCAATAGTCTTTAAATCTTTCATGGTAATTTGTACCTAATTTCGCATCTATTTCATAGGTCACACTATAAAGTGAGTTTGCGGCATCAAATCCAACACATCTTTGAAAACAACATCCTGTTTTCTGCCCCAGTAGTCGTTGCATCTTTACTTTCTTAATTAAGTCTTCAGTCGATTGATGAATATGAGTAAATCTATTTATAATATTCCCCGTTAAATGCGATTGAACAGTCATCAAGTCTTTATATTCATCAATCTGAGCTAATTCATAGATTTTCATGACTGTATTAATTGAGGGTCTTATAATTGGATGGTTCCAAAAATCAGTAATCTTTTCCCCGAACATATAGAGATTTTTGGGAGTTTTTATGCTTTCCAAATATTCTTGGGGTGTTTTAAGCGGCATTTTTACTAATTATCCTCTTTTATTCTAATTTATTAAAAGACTATTTATTTTATAAACATAACGCGGAGTTTTTACTTACTCAATGATTGAAGCCTCCCCGCCCTAAAGGTCGGGGATTCCCACGAGTCCACTAAGCATTAGCTGGCGGGCATATCTTAGGGCTGTTTGTCGCGGTAAACCCCTTCCACGTGCGCAGAAAGGATTCCTCCTTCAAGGAGGGTTGATGCGATAAGTCATCGGATGTCAAGAACTTTACCATGATATTCACGGCGGAATTTAAGTCCCTATCCATCTTATGACCGCATTCGCAAGTAATAGTACGCTCGGACAATGAACGCTTTACTCT
>SHMU01000255.1 GCA_008080765.1 Promethearchaeota archaeon
ATATCAGAGATCGGGCAGTTGTCCCTCGGTATATCCGAAGGACACGGGCTATGTGTCAATTAGCCCCTTAGATGTGGACGATGATGAACCAGAAGCTTTTAGGAGAATTGATGGGGATTTGAGCCACAAGCCCCGCCTTTCAAGGCGGGGTAATTGACAATAGGGAAAACATTAATTTTAAGATAACTGCTCTGAGAAATTGTTTTTCAAAATAAATTTATTTCATAATAAACGTGTTTAATATTTGAAAAAAGGTTTTAAATTAAGAATGATGGGGGATTATAACATTTCAGAGAAAATTGAAAAAACTAATGCTAAGAACATAAGAAAAAAATTAATGAAACTTAATAATTCTACATCAAAATAGCTCAAAGAAAATTGTCTCATTGCTTACATCTTATTATAGAATTTTAATGGGAATTATTTCGCTTTCTCAGTTTTCTGAGTAATGTCCATTTTAAATTCCATAACTCCTTGCTCAACGTTTTTCAAAGTCATGGGATAGGGTGCTTTATCGATGATATAAAGCATTGCTTTATTATCTAGAAGGATACTCCCACCGAACTCTTTGTATCCTAATTCTCTTCCTATCTGTACCAAATAATTTAGAAGAAATGTCGTTAAGCCAAGTCCTCTCCAATCCTTATGAACCAAAAATGCGATTTCTGCGACGGAAGGTTGATGGGTTTTAAAAAAACCTCCTTGTGCAATAATTTCTTCGCTAGATTGTTCGGAATGTACGGCAACTAAAATCATGCTGGTAGTATAATCTATTGTAACCATGGGCTGGATTTTTTTATGCCTAAAATCACTCATCTGCTGAAAGAAGCGATAATAAATATCCTCTTCATCCAAAGAATAATGCAATTCTTGAAGCATTCGCTCATCAGTTGGTTTAACAGGTCTAATAAGAACGGTTTCTCCATTATCCAACTCGAGTTTAGTCTCATATTTATCCGGATAAATGCTTATACGGCCTTCAACTGATTTGGGTAATTCTTGATCTTTATATACATAGTTCCATTCTTTCGCTTTTTCTAACAATTCTTCCCTAAAATCTGGATGTGCGATGTTAATCAATTGCAATACACGCTCCCGGATACTCTTTCCATGTAAATCGGCAATACCCCATTCAGTTACGACATAATGGACATCTCCACGCGTAATGACTACACCAGATCCTTGTTGTAGCGTGGGGACAATTCTAGAAACAACCTTTCCATCCTCTAATTTGACAGTGGAAGGAAGTACCATAATAGGCTTGCCCTCTTCTGCTCTTCCAGCTCCTCTGACAAAATCTACTTGCCCCCCAATCCCACTATAAAAGCGGAGCCCAATAGAATCTGAATTTACTTGTCCTGTAATATCAATAGAAAGTGCTGCATTAATGGCTACTTGTTTCTGATTCTGACAGATGATGGTCACATCATTTACATAATCAACAGGATGGAATTCTACCATTGGATTATCATCAACAAAATCATATAATTTTTGTGACCCCATAACAAAAGAGCATATGATCTTATCTTTATGAAGAGTCTTTTTCTTACAAGTAACTACTCCTTTATTTACTAAATCAACTATTCCATCAGAAAAGACTTCTGTATGAATACCTAAGTCTTTCTTATCCTTTAACTCTGAAGTCACTGCGTTAGGAATTTGCCCTATCCCCATCTGAATGGTAGATTCATCTTCAATCAGTGATGCCACATATTTTCCCACTTTTTCTGCTACTTTTCCCGGTGGTTCATAGCTAAACTTGATTGGATCGTGATCTACAGTGATAAATGCATCTATATCGTCCATATGGATGAATGAATCACCTAATGTGCGGGGCATGTTTGGATTAATTTCTGCCACTACATATTCCGCCACTTCAGCAATAGGTTTGACGATGTCTACATTTACCCCATAACTGCAGAATCCATATTTATCGGGAGGACTTACTTGAATTAAAGCGGTATCAATATGAATTTTACCCGATTTAAATAATCTGGGAATTTCGGAGAGGAGCATGGGGGTGTAATCTGCTTGCCCCCTGGCGACAGCCTCTCGTAAATTCTCTCCAATGAAAAATACATTATGCCGAAATAAGTCTTTTACCGTGCCTATTGTCTTATAATAATCCAAATCGCTGAGATTTAGAAAATGAATCATTTGAACATCCGGTAATTCCTGACCAAGCTCTGCAAGCTTTCGAGTTAAATCTATGGGTTCGGCGCATCCCGATCCGATAAACACACGCTCACCTGGGGAGATAAAATTTTTAATAGCGTCTTCTAAGGAAACTTCTTTCTTACTATATTTATTGAAAAGATGAGAAAGCTTCTCTGAGTTTTGTTTTGACATTATTAATATTATAAGGTATTTTCTTATTTTAACCCTCACATACTAAATTCTAGATTTGAACCAAATGTTAGTGTGAATCATTCAATAGAAGCCTCAAATTAAGAACCTATTAAGTAGAGTAAAGATGAAAGTATATATCTTTAAATATTTATCTTAAAAAATAAAAAAAAAGGAATTAAAAAAGCTTAATCGCTTTTCTATTAACGATTTAGTGGTTTTATTCATCCCGAACCATTTTTCGAAGCTGTTCTATCTCTTCATCAGTGGGGTCTCTATGTCCCGCTTCTTTGGCATGAGCCAGCCCGTTCTTTAACAACTCATCTTCATTAGCACCTTTAATTTCAGCCTTACAAATCGGACAATTAATTACTTTTACCATTTTCTTTCACCATATATATAATTAAAGATTAAGTTATTGAAATTGGATGTTATATTAAAAGTTTTCCATTCGAGTATGATGTATATTTCTTGATATTAAATACTCTTTTGATAGATGAAAAATTAAAAAACCCCCAAAATATAATAGATTTAGCGTAAAGAATTTGGATTTAGTTTTGATACCTACAGCATTCTTTACTCTATTATCTATGATTATCCATTCAAATAATCTAGAAAAATAAATTTAGCCCACGATTATCTTCACAAAGGATCGGCACGGAAGCCCCGTCCTTTAGGGCGGGGAGGAAGTGCCGTTAGATAGTATTAAGTGACAAGATTTAAATACTTGCGTTATCATTATCATTATAAGGTTGAGTTCTAATGAAGTTTTGTAAGACGGCACAG
>SHMU01000256.1 GCA_008080765.1 Promethearchaeota archaeon
ATCACAATTGATGAAGTATCAAACTATATAGACGAAATATCGAGGAATTCAATAGCATCCATAATAGGAAGATTATCTACTAAAAACTTCCTTAAAAAAGAGTATGAAGGCTATACGGTCTATTATTCTCTAAATAAAAAATATCTCCAAGAGATCATTAATCGGGACCTTAAAAGAAAAAAGTTAGACGAAACACTCGGAGGAGGAAGATGAACGACAATCTAATAGAACTAAGTAAATGGGAGTATTTCCAAGGAATTATAATGTATAGGAATAAGATTGAGGTGCCTTTCTGTCAAGGTCTTGATAGAAGTAATGTATCTATGTTAAAATGGTGTATCTCAAATTATATAAAAAGGAAAGAGGAGGAAGATGAGTAAATCTCAAAAGAGAGCAGATGAAGTAGATGTATTAATAGACCTTATCCTGAAAGAGGAGTTAGAGGAAAGGGGCTGGAAAATCACCTCAACGTTTCCTATCTTTTCGAAAGACAAAACAACAGTTCAAATTTATATAAAAAAAGAATACAAAAATGAGGAAGATGAGTGATAAAATGAGAAGAAGAAATTATAATATAGATCTCAAAGGCAAACCGATCTGCCATCTCTGTAAAAAACCAATTTATTTAGGGATTCTTGAGAGAGGAGACCCATTATTAATCATTGAGGAAGGGTATTTGTGGCATGTTTGTGAGGATTGTCATTTGAAAAAAGAAAGAGAGAAAGGTGTAAACTATGAGATGTAAATTATGTAGAAAACCTATTGATTTAAAGGCTGGATTTACTATTTGCCAAAAATGTTATGTTAATGAATGTGAAAAGCAATCAACTATACTCGATATGAATAAAATCTTCTATAAATATCATATAAAAAAAAGAATGGAGGAGGCAGATGAATATTATAAATTGGATTAAAAAAAAGTTATTTGATTTTATGCTCAAGATTGGTACTATTGAAAGATGTTATAAATGTAGTAAAATATTTTGGTATAATGGTTTAGCGTACTTAGATACTCTTTATAACAAAAAGCAAAACTCTTATGGAGGTACAGCATGTAAAAGCTGTTCAGTAAAAACGGAAAAGATCAGAGGCGATAACCTATGAGCGATAATAAAGAAGTAATAGTTTCTAATAAATGCGGTAAAATGAAGGTTAATGTGAAAGGAAAAAACGCTTTAGAGCAGTGCAATAAAATAAAACAAGCCTTCAACGAGGCTTGTAGGAAAATTCTTAAAAGATCTGAAGAGAATCGAGGGGAGGAAGATAAAAGTAAGAGTCAATAGAAAGATTCACTGGTTTTACAGATGTACAAATTGCGGGTCCTGGACATTTGCCAATAAAAGAATTAAACGAAAAAAATGCAGTAAATGTGGTAAATCGTTTAAGTTCGAACACTCAATTAAATTTAAGAAAAAAACATCGAAAGAAGAAGCTATTGCAATCGTTAAGCATCTAAAAGAGAGAGATGCGAAGCAAAAACATGGTTTCTTCGAATTAAATTATAAGGCATAAAATGAGGTTATGCGATGAAACTAATCTCCTTTAACCTTTCAGAACGTTATCTTGAGCACCTAGATCGATTAATAGAAGAAGAAAGATTCCCAAATCGATCCGAAGCGATTAGAGTTGCGATTCGGGACTTAATTATGAAAGAATATGAATTAGACCAAAAAACAAAAAAGGAGGAAAGAGAATAATATGTTAGTTGGGAAGTCAAGAAATATCGAAAACATAAAAAAGGGTATCTGTCCGTATTGTAAGAGAAACTTAAAACCATATGTAGATATTGATGAAGAGGAACATTGGACTATAATGAAATTTTCTAAAAAATCTGAGTTACTTTCTGAAAGAAACGAGGTAAAACAAGGGATAGATTATCTTGTGTGTCGATATTGCGATTTTAAAATCAAAAAATCAGATATTAGAAATGAACATTTTCCTAAGAAGTTGGATGAAAGATATACGAAAAAACAGAAACAGAAAATCAAAAAATGTATTCACATTCCAGTTCCTAAAGAATGTCCTTATTGTCAAGGTAAAAAGATTAGAGAATATCCCGAAGATTATACTTGGGAATGTTTAAATCCAGATTGTGAAGTGGTTTTCGAGTGGAAGGAATATGAAGTTCATTTTTACGGAACAATACGGGTTGTTGCCGATTCTGAGGAAATGGCAAGTGAATTAGCATATCAAAGAACGGGAGATCTTTGGAATGAAATTAATGAAATCTAAGAGGTACTAATAATGAAAATACTTAATCTATTCGCTGGAATCGGCGGAAACCGTACATTGTGGGGGGGGGACATAAGATTACTGCTGTAGAATCCAACCAACATATCGCTTATCTATATTATAAACGCTTTCCAAAAGATACTATCATTATTGGAGATGCATATACTTATTTAGAAGAGCATTATTCCGAATATGATTTTATTTGGGCATCTCCCCCTTGCCAATCTCATACAAGAATGTGTGCTTTTCCAAACCATAGGAAAAGACTGCCTGACCTTAGGCTGTACTCTATAATTATCTTTTTAGATCGTTTTTATGAAGGGTATTGGGCTGTTGAAAACGTAATCCCTCATTATTCTTCTTTAATTCAACCAACAGCAATAGTAGATAGGCATTATATTTGGTCTAATTTTCCAATTGAAAATAAAAAATTTAAGAAACCAAGGGGTAATTTTAAGGACCTTACAATTCCAACCCTATGTAAATTTTTGAGAGTTGATCTAAAATTAATAAACTCTTTTATTCCGAAAAATTGGCCTAATCACGATTACAAAAGACAAGTACTAAGGAATTGTGTTCTTCCAGAAGCAGGAAAATATATCCTGGACCAATTGATTACTAAAAAACAAATTAATTTAGAAAACTTCCTAGAGGTGTAAACCATAGAAAAAAGCAATAACAGAAACAGAAAAGAGAAAAAAAAAGAAAGAATAGAAAAAGCTTCAAGTAAAAATAATCAATCTCATTTAAATAATTTACCCGAGCAGCTTAAAAAAATATTAGTTGATTTAATTGAAAATTATAATATAATAGAAATAAATGAAGAGTTTCCAGATTTTTATAA
>SHMU01000257.1 GCA_008080765.1 Promethearchaeota archaeon
GTGAATATCATGGTAAAGTTCTTGACATCCGATGACTTATCGCATCAACCCTCCTTGAAGGAGGAATCCTTTCTACGCACGTGGAAGGGGTTTACCGCGACAGACAGCCCTAAGATATGCCCGCCAGCTAATGCTTAGTGGACTCGTGGGAATCCCCGTCCTTTAGGGCGGGGAGGCTTCAATTAATTGATACAATAAATATACTCAAATTAATATATTAATTATACTCCCTGGAGGTTCTTATCATGGGATTTGATATATTTACAACTTTAGAAATCTTACAGAAAACATTAAACATCATATTTATTATCATCTCACTTTTAATTGGGAGCCTTATCATCTTAAAATATTTTCAATACAAAAAGTCTCCCATATTTATTACTGTAGGGTTAGCATGGGTATTTATGAGTTCCTCGTGGTGGAGCATTGCGATTAATTTTATTTTAATCGGATTTTTTAATACTGCGCTGCCCAGCTTCTGGTATCTATTTATTGAACGGGGGTTAATTATGTTTGGGTTATTTTTCTGGTTATATTCATTTGCAAAATTGGTCTATTATCAATATCAAAAATATCTAATATATAGCTCTTTTATAATTTGTGCCTTTATTGAATCCATCATAATAATAATTTTATTGATATCGCCTTCATTAATAGGAGCCCCAATTCCTGAAAAACCCTATGAATACACCCATACAATTTTTGATATTCTTCTTCTGTTGGGAATTCTCATAGCAGTAGTAGTCACAGGTATTCTTTTTTCCCTCCAATCAATTAAATCCGATGATATCACACTACAATGGAAAGGACGCTTTTTATTCTTGTCTTTTATTTCATTTGTCGTGGGCTCTATTTTAAATGGATTACTTCACATCCTTATTCCATTCAATGCATTTACGACAATTTTAATTCGAGGTATCTTAATCTCAAGCGCCATCGAATATTATCTTGGCTTCTTTTTACCGAAAACACTATTTAAATCTAGTTCACAATAAAAACTTTCTTTTTTATTTTCATGAAGATGAAAAATAGTAGAAAAAAAGATGCAGATATTTCATCTAAGAAGATCATTCAGATTCGATAATATTGTTAGTGTTTGATAGGCTTATTTTTTCCCCGTAGAACCAAACCCCCCCAAACCCCTTTCTGAGGAAGGCAATTCATCTACTTCAATTACCTCATACTCATGAAGCTTTCCCAGAATAATTTGACAAATTCGCTCACCTTTATGGAGAGTTACTTCTTTATTAGATATATTGGCAACAATGGCCATCCACTCATTTCGATATCCGGCATCAATAGTCCCAGGAGTATTCAAAATGGTAAGCCCTTCCCATAATGCAAGTCCACTTCGTGGCACCACCTTGAAGTAATAACCTTGCGGAATAGCCGTGGCAAATCCTAAAGGACAGGCTACGCGCTCCAATGGTTTTAACGTATAACTCTCTGCATCAATCTCTATCAATTGTTTATCATCACCTTCCTTCTTTATTTCTTTAAATCCCATTATCCTCGCATCTGCTCCTGCATCACCGGGCTTGGAGCATTGTGGAATTCTTACATCCTCCGTTATTTTCTTGAAATATACTTTATTTTTTTCCATTTGCTTTCCAGTCATATTTTTTTGAATTTGGGGTAATTCTACCTTCTCATATTTTATACTTCTAAAAAACATTGCTATTAATTCATTCATAAGTCAACTGCTAAAATATGCGTTTGATTGAAATCTTTCCACTTAGAAAAGCCCTCTCTTGAACTACCACTCCTTAAAAAGTGTGGATTCATGATTAATCGAGAATTATGTATAATGGAGCATATGTCTTATATTCTCTTTAAACGCTTTCCATCCCCCATCCCGTAGACTTTACGGTAAAATGAGGAATATATATTGGGGTTCTAAGCTCTCTTCATTATCGATAATAACAACATCTTGTTTTAAAAAGCTATAAACTGTGATGAGTTAGTATAATTATGAGGAGAGGATACATTCCCGCTTTAAATAGATGATGCTTTCTCACATACTAAAGGTAAAAATAGATAATGAAAGAAAAAAAATAGAATTTAAAATTTAAACATACTTGAAACTTACTTCTCAAGCTCAAAATTTACTTGACAACGAACACGATAAACTAATTTATCTTCGTCTTCTTTAACCTTTACATCTGATTGGAGAATCGTGATATTTCTTATTCCTCGAAGCGTCTTCTTCGCCTCTTTATAGGCGTTCTTCACTGCATCCGCCCAATTCTCTTCCGAAGTTCCTACAAGTTCTATACTCTTATAGACCATTCCGACCATTTTTAATCACTTTTCGTTTTTTTTAGGTTGTTGTATTATACATTTGGATATGCTCCTATTTAAATCTTATCTACAATTTTCATAGATATTTATATTGGTGATTTGTTGCAAATATTAGGGATCCTCATCGAATCCGCTCGGAAAGAGAAGAAATGATAAAACCCATAAAATATACACAATAATGAGCTAAATGAATCGGATGTATATAAGAAATTGTTATTGTAAACTTAATCAAATTCTATATCTCCCATCATAACCTCTCTAAGTTTTAATATTTAACTCTTTAATAAGGGTTTATTTGTCTATAATGGAAATTAACCATATTCTAATTACAAATTTGATAGAAATCCCTTAAAAAATTTCCTAACTTCTGGTATAAATCGGAAATGAATAAAAATTCATTTTCCGGATTAAGCTAATGTGGTCCTCATATTATTATTGAATTAAGAAATATCGATGCGAAACAAAATGAAAATTTCCGTGTTTTGGTGGATATTGGAATTTTAACTAATTGCGAAAGAAGTCCCCTCCATTCATGGAGGGGATGAATTTCGCAGAGCATCTCCATGGTTTATGGTGTGGGTGAGATCTTCCGCATTATACAGCACTAAAGTAACGGACCCCCTCCTTTTAAATACCTCGCATACTATACACTAGTATAGAAAGAGACCCTCGCAAGGAGAAGAGAACGTGCAATTAACCCAAAAAATTCGGATTTATCCCACAGTAGATCAATT
>SHMU01000258.1 GCA_008080765.1 Promethearchaeota archaeon
GAGAAAGGGGTGATATGCATGTAGAAACTAAAAAAAACGGCTATTTTATAATTGATCCTTCTTTTATAAAATTAGCCGAAAAATTATAATAAAGTTGAAATAATTTAACAACATAAGAGTATTTAACCGAAAAATATTTCTTAGTGTTCAATAAGGAATAAGAAATGCCTAGCTATAAATCTCGTGATATTGATAAGGAATGCCCTATTTGTGGAGGGATCATTTCGGGTGGGGGCGTGAAAGTGTTACTCGAAGGAGCCCAAATAAAAGTCTGTCAGAGCTGTGCTCAACACGGTAAAAGGATTCATTCAAAACCGAAATCAAAACATAGGCCCTCCTCAAGAAAGAGAGAGAAGTATTCTGCCTCTTCATCCCAGTCCTCCTCTTCGTCTTCTTCCCAAAGAAAGGATCGTTATATTAAACCGGAGGTTGTCTTGGTGGATGATTATAATGACAAGATTCGCGCCATTCGGGAACGCAATAATCTCACTCAAGCCGAATTCGCTCAGACCATTCAGGAAAAAGAGTCCCTCGTTCGTAGAATTGAACAAAAAAAGGCCAAACCAACGCTTAAGCTTGCAAAAAAGATTCAAAATACCTACAACATCACATTGCTCACAGAATCAGATTCTTTACAAGTGGATACTACAAAATATATGAAAAAACAGGGGAGTGAGAGTGGTGTTTCGCTGGCAGATTTTATTAAGAAGAAAAAGGACTGAACTTTCCCACTTTTAAAATGAATATTAAATATTAATCTAAGAACGCGAATATTAAAGATATATCGGAATTTATTCTTCTTTAATTGAAGAAAATGAAATGTTTTTGTTCTTAATGATGCGTGTTTTGAGAAACTCCACGACATCTTCATTATTTTGGGCAACTAATTGACCTCCACACTCGGTACAGCGAAAATTAAGTTCAAATGCCTCTTCAAAGGTGTACTTCATTTTATTTTCTTCGCAATCTTCACAAGCAAAAAAATAATTATTCTTCTCATATTCTAACCGATCACGCAATTTTTCTTGAAGAAGTTTCTTTTTTTCTAATAGTAATTCCTCTAAGAGATCGAATTCTGCCCACCAATAATATATAAACCATCCTGTCGATTTATCCCTAATTCTTCTGAACTGTGCCAAGCGTTCTGAATATAATTGATAGAGTGTTTTTCGAACTGTATTTAATTTTAAAATTTCCTCATCATCGGGTTCGAAATCTTTTCCTTTCACGCGATCTTTGATCCTCTCGGCAATATCTTCATCTGTAATTTCATTATCGTCGGAGTTTAATAATTCTTTTCCTACTTCGATTGCAATTTCACCGCTAATAATATAAAGAAAAGACTTCAACAAAGGACTTAGTTCTTTAATTGTGGATTCCCTCGTAATATCATTTGTTATAGTTTGATATGTTAATATTGTTAATATGTTTTTCCATTTTTCCGTTTATTCTTGTTTTTATCTTCATGATCATCATGCAAATAGCACCCCTCTCCTCTTATACAGAAAGAGTATATTGTTTTTCGTTCGTAATATCATCGACTTCCATAGAACGGATTAATTTTCCTTTTCGAATTGCCATAATTCGTAACAATCTTGAATCTTTGATGTTTTTTGGGATTTCTATCGCATCTATTTTGTAATAATTATTGAGGATTAGTTGATTCCATTCCTTCGGTATTTCAGATCGAAAATCGGGCAGAAGCTTGGAAATTATAAGGTTCATATTTGCTTGAGTATTAACGACATAACCGCTACAGAAAGAGACTTTTTTATCGATATCTTCTTCTACGGGATTTTTCTTAGAGGGTCGTGGTAAACGTTTTTTTGTAGAAACTTTAGTATACTTTCCCTTATCGAATGAGAGCATTAAATAACTATGTTCTCTAAAAGCTTCTATTGCTTCAAGAAGCTTATCCTTGCTTATAGTTTCTTTAAATTCTGCTTTATATTTTTTTGTTTTTCCGGTTGTTTCCTCCAAATTCCAATCAAGATTCAATTTATCCAGTGTCGAACTGATATCTTGTGTTGAACTTACTTTTCCGTTAACTTCAATACTTTCTTCAGAGATTGTCTTTACCACGATCTCTTGGATGATGTCTTCATATTCTAAAGAGCCTTTTAAGACGATTTTGGTCGAATAGGCTCTCATCTTCAGACTTGGTCCCGAAAAAGAGCCACGTGAATATCGATTAAAATGACGATGCACGTCCATGTGTTCTTCCGCAGGATTTTCTAATTTTGAATTTTCTATTACCTTAGTTAAAAAATGCATCTAAATACCTACCTTGCTAGCTTTCTAAATTCACTATTTAGTTGTAAAATTATTAGTGAAGTTTCCATTAAATTTTTTATGGATTGATCTTTCATTTAACTATATTAATTAAAGGAAAGTATTGTATGATTCTCAATATCTTACAAACCGAATTTGAAGTGATTTCTATGCCATTATGGGTGTTGGCATGGATTTTTTTAGTGATTGGAATTATTGCTCTTATTATTTTACTCATTTATGCAAAGTTCGGCAGAGAATTCTCGCTCCCATTTTCTGTTCTCATTATTATAATCATAGCCGTGTGTTTAGGATTTGCAATTCATTTCTTTTTGTTAAATTCGGGCTTAATCTACTAATCCTATATGTGTTTTTTCTCTTTTCTTAGCACCTCTTATATCTTGGTTGCAGTATTATTGAACTACTCCACCATAAATGGTGGAGATTCATCTTTCGCAAGACGAAGTTCCTTGTTCCTCGAGGTGTGCCGAT
>SHMU01000259.1 GCA_008080765.1 Promethearchaeota archaeon
AGTAATTGCCTATTATTTATAAAGGGAAGTGATATCTGGATATGGATCATGAAACATTTTTATTGCAAAAGACTATAGATGATTTTTCTGGATAGTAATGCCTTAATTGCTTTTTTACGGGGTGATTTAAGTATTGAAAGATTTTTCAAAAAACATAAAAATTCGATATTTGCTATACCTGTCTTAATTCTTTATGAAATTTATTATGGATTTTATTATCCCCTCTCTCCAAAAGGTTTCAAAGTGATACAGATTTTCTTCAAAAATTAAAAAATGAAGAAATGAAATTAGTGCAATTATTAAAAGATATTCAAATATTTGATTTGACCTTCCCTGCAGTTAAGAAATCTGCTGAAATAAGCGCATATTTAGACTCTAAAGGGATAAAAATAGGAAAGATAGACACCTTAATAGCGGGAATTATTCTCGTGAATGGTCATAATGAAATATTAACCAAAAATATATCTCATTATAAAAACATTCCCGAATTAGTAATTTATACCTTTTAGAAGTGTAATAAAGCTCAAGATATAGTCTTTTCTGCTTTAGTATACTCGCTCTGAGTTTTTTTCTAACTAATAGAAATGGTGATATATCCTTCTGGCTCCATAGAGATGAATAATTCCTTTTCATTATTAATTTTGGCTCTATGGATTTGTCCGGAAATGATCCAGGAAGACTGGTCATTTAGGTGAACACAAAGACCAATTTTTAAAATTTCCCTTTTCTGCAGCCGTTTATCATTATAATTTATAATCTCCTCAATTACTTCTTCTCTTTATCTTCTCTCACTGGTTTAGAAGTAGAATGCTCCGATTTTTGTTTATCTACAGCTTGAACATCTGTAACATAAGTATGGATTTAACGAATAGGTTTTGATTCAAAAAAGCTGAATTCACCAGTAGGTTTATGACACACAGCAACTCTTGTATCTTCCAGATCATAGATTTTGCAAGAGTTTTGGGGGATTTCCTTTAAATTAATTTTCTTTTCTTTTTCTTTTGCCATAATTTTACTATGAAATATAGCCATTTATTTTTTTCCTCAATAATGTTTAATTCTCAGTAAAAAATCAACATATGGAGCCAAAATTATATTTACTATCACATTTCTACCAAATTTTGGGATAAATACGATTTTACCTTTTATTTGTATCGCTCGACTAAATCTTCATCGGTATATATATCTGGCTCTTTATCCAGAAAAGCTTTAAAGGAATGTTCTGAAACCATTTCCAATTGTTCATTGGGTATTGCATCTTCATGATATTCCAGATTTTTCAAAACATTTTTAATAGCTTTTTTTACCACAGACGACCAGTTGATCTTGGGATATTCTTCCATTTTTTTTGCTAAATCGTTAGAAAGGGATATTTTTAATTCAGTCATTTCTCAATATCTATAATAGTCCTATGTAATATAATTTTTATGGTGATAATTTCATTTGTTTGTAACATTCAAGTTTCATTCAAGGTAATTAAAGATAAAGAGTGCTCCCATTTCAAATTGAACTCATGAAAGGAGTGCTTAAAGAATTAAATCCATTATGATAGCATTAGGGGAGCATATCTTTTAAGGAAAGAACGTATTTTTAGAGATTTATAGAAATGAAGCTCCTTTTAACCGATAAAACTATGACCTATGACCTTTAAAGGATTCCTCTTTTTTTAAATAATTCAATTAATTCTTCGAAATTTCCCTCGGGATATTTCTCTATTAATACTTTCATTTCCTCATCAAGTAGGTGCCAGATTCGATATTGTATTTCTTCAATATCACTTCTTACATACTTATCATATGCTTCTAACGTTGAAAGCCCTGATTTTGCTTCCATTGCTCAAAATATAATGAATATAGGTTGAGTTCAATTTCCTGTGGGCTCTGGGCATATGTTCCGTTTTGTATATCAGCAGCAAATGTTTGGAAATGTATAAACATCTCTCTCACTGCATCTCTTCCCAAAGCAATAATTCCTTCCAAAAAATGACCCCAAAATGTACTCTTTTTCTTAAACGAAGTTTTTAATTTCCTATTATCAAGAATTAAAAGAAAATGATTTATCATGGAAGCATATAACTTTAACTCATCATAGGACCAATTGAGTAATTCTTGATAGATGAACTCCTTCTGTAGTTCAACATCATTATTACTTCTCGCTCTGGTGGATTCCATTAGGGTCCAGAATTTCTCTATAAACATCTTTTCATAAATGAGGGGATCAATCATCGGTTCTCCTTCGATAGACTTCCAAGATATAAGATCAATTGTAGTTGTTTTGAGCATATATTCTTTTCCTTTTTGTAAAGAAGAATACTTTGCAACATTAGGTGAGATAAGGAGAAGCCCTTCAACACTCTGAATGGCGTGATAGTGCTTAAAATCACAATACTCTGGCTTGTATCGATTGGTAAGTGTCCATTTTCTAGGAATGGAATATTTTCCTACATAGGCTGCTTTAAAAAGGGGCTCCTCGGGATCTATATATTCATCCCACTTTTCTGGAAAGGTATTTAGACGTGCCAGAAGTAAGCAATTCACCTCATTTCCTTCCTTCTCTCTCAAGTCATAAGGTTTATTATCATTAACTTCTATTCTTTTTCCTGTGTGTAAAATCCCCTTAATCCAATAATGATATATTTTTTAATTTAATTTTTTTTTTCCGATTATCTAAATCACTCATTTTGGGTTCCATAAAACTCTTTGGAAATGCTTCATTCAATCGACTCAGTTATTGTGGGACACTCAAGTCATCTTT
>SHMU01000260.1 GCA_008080765.1 Promethearchaeota archaeon
CGTTCTTGCACTTCTTATTTCTACAAATAAATGCCTCTATCCTTCTGCCTTTCCTTGGGCGCGTGCCATTGGGAGATACTTTCCAACTGCCACAGAGGGGACACTTGATTTGAATTTGCCCTAGCATTAAATCAGTAATACCTTTCATTATTATGATTAAATCTCTAAAAATTGGAACTAAGACTTTCTTTTTTCTACCTGCCATGATAAAAATATGGATAATTAATAGAAAAAGAGTTTTGATAAAAAATCAAGAGATTCAAAATAGTTTGACAATATTCTTTCTAAATTACTTAAGACGGACAGAACTCGCTAATCCTAAGGTGCCTATTGTCCCATAAACGAGGTGAAAGAACGAAGAAAACAGGTAGAACTCGTTAATTTATTAAATTAGATGAAAGAGTTTATAATTTATCATTCATTTGGAAAATTAACCCATATATTTATATTTAAAAATTTATTCTAATGGTATATCAAGTAAAGCTAATAATTATAAGGAACCCATTATAAGAACAATTATTGTGATTAAACATAATTTAATTATGATGCTTTTGTGATATAACCATCGCGGAATGATTATTATGCATACTTAAATTTGTAGCACTTTTGGAGAGGTCATGGGGTAAAAAAATGCCTTCAATTTTTATAGTTGAGGATGATAGATCGATAGCATTATTATATCAGAAATTTTTGAAACTCCATGGGTTTGAAGTCATAGATACTGCTACGAATGGGGCAGAGGCTGTAGAAAAATTTGCCAAATTCGAAAAAAAACCGGACTTAATCTTAATGGATCATCGCATGCCGATTAAGAATGGAATGGAAGCATCAAAAGAAATAATTGAGATGGATGAATCGTGTCATATCATTTTTGCCAGCGCTGACAAAACTATTAAACACAAAGCTCTCTCTTTAGGAATTACAGGCTTTTTAGAAAAACCTTTTAGTCTTGAGAAACTTATAGAATTTTTAAACAAACTTTTCGCTAAAACGCATTGTTAACCAAGAAGAAACGATTTTATAAATATAATCATCTTTTTTATTAAAACTCATACGACTCATATAATTCTTTTATTAAAAAATGGTTAAATTATACAATGAACGCATGTGAAGTCTTAACTCTGTGAAATCGAAATTACTAAATCGATTGGCACTCCCCTTCTAAAAGACTAAAAAACCTAAAAAACGTAATTAAAACTACCTTAAAAAGGAGAAAAAAAAGAAAACCCACCCTGTAAGTGCATTGAAATAATTTGTTATACCTCGAGTACGTGAGGGCCTCCCTCATTTGTGGAACACAACTCTCATTTCGAGAGACACGCATGAGACCCCACCTTTCTGAAGGAGGGGCAACTCTCATGAGAAGGATTAAAAGTAGTCGGAGAGGGGTTTATCCACACTCTATCCGATAGAGGCTACCGGTTTTAGCCTGTGCGAATAAGGGACATGTTCCAACCTTCGCATGAACAAATTTTATTAAAAACAGTTACCATTTTTTAACATTTTTAATATTATTGATAACCTAGCCTTAAATGAACTTCAAAAAATAAAAATTTAGAGTTGACTCAATGAATATCAATTATCTTGATAAATTTAAGGGAGCGATACTAGGGCTTACTGCTGGTGATATATTGGGACATCCATTTAGGGGTAAATTGAGAACTGAAATTGCCGCTGAATTTAATTTTTTTGAGAAAAATAAGGACATTGCGGCGTTTGAAAAGTTTATCTTTAGTAATAAAAAAAAATTTAATACTTACACCAATAATACACAATTAGCATTACATCTAACAAAAGCACTAATAAAAGCAAAGGGGTTTGATATTCGAGAAGTTATAAGAGAATTCCTTTATTGGTTAGATGATCCCCCCATTGGACAATGCTATAGCTCGCTCTCTACCTTAAAAAAAATAAAAAAGGGTATTGCCTGGAATAACGCAGCATCCCCTAGTGCTGGCTGCGGCACCCTAGCAAGAAGCATACCTATCGGACTTTATTATTGCACATCCTCCCCACAACTCGAAATTGTTGCAAAAGAATCCAGTCTTATTACTCATGCCCATTCCGCACCCTCCATTGGTGCAGTGGTAATTGCAAAAGCTATCGCCTATGTGCTTTTAAAATCTCCGAATTCCTCATTTTCTGTTGATGAATTTTTCAATACAATAGCATCCTCCATTTCAAATTTGAGTGACGTAGATAAGACAATTAAAGAGGAATATATAGATAATTTCTACAAAATAATGCTAAATCTTACAATTTCCGAGGAAGCAGGCCTTATAAAGTTTTCACAAATTGGTGTTAAATCACCATATTTTATTGAAGATTATCTCGGAAAAGCTTTTGTACACCCCTATGCCTTAAGCACGGTGATATGTTCTTTATTCCTTTTTCTAAAAAATGTACAAAAACATGCTTCTTTTAAAGAGTATTTATTCTCATTTATCACAACTGGTGCTGGAAGCACTTTTGGAGCTCTTGGTGGAGCTATTACGGGTGCCTATTTTGGATATTTAGGAATTCCAAAAAACTTCTTAAGATTTATTAAAGATAAAAAAACGATTTTAGCTATAGTGGAAAATCTTTATCAAACATTTGAAACCCACTTTCTTAAAAAAAACTGTAAGTACTAAGTTTTTTGATCCATGTTAATTTTCGAAACCTTTAAATCTTTTAGTAAGTTCGTAATCATATGGAG
>SHMU01000261.1 GCA_008080765.1 Promethearchaeota archaeon
AAACAGGTAGAACTCGTTAATTTATTAAATTAGATGAAAGAGTTTATAATTTATCATTCATTTGGAAAATTAACCCACTTTGATAGGTATAGGGGGGTAAAATCTTCGAAAAATGAATATTTATATATAAAATCTTTTTCTACAAATTAGGATAGGATTATAATATAGCTAATTCATAAACAAGAGAGCTTATAATAGTCTGATTTTAAATGAATGGAGAAGAATTATATCGGTATATTTTTAATACTGCAAATGATACAATTTTTATTCATGATTTTGAAGGGAACCTTTTGGAAGTAAATGATGCAGCTTGTTTACAATTAGGATATAGGCGTGAAGAATTACTTCAGATGAATTTAAAAGATATTGATAGTCCGAAATTTGCTACCTTGATAAATCAAAGGTTAAAAGAGTTAGAAAAAATGGGAAGAGCCGTGTTTGAAACGGAACATGTTAAGAAAAATGGGGAAGTTATACCAATAGAAATAAATGTTCGTGTATTTAGTTTTCAAGGAAAAAAGGCTGTGATAAGTGTGGGACGGGATATTGCGGCTAAAAAGAGAGCAGAAAAATCTTTAAAAGAAAGTAAGCAGCAACTTAAAAATATTTTAAATGGGCTTACTGAAATTGTATCAATGATCGATAGAGATTTTACAGTAGTATGGGGTAATGGTTCAGCAAAACGTTTATTCGGAGAGGATATCGTGGGAAGTAAATGTTATCAAGTCTTTCACTGCACTGATCATCCTTGTCATCCATGCATTGTGCAGAAGACCTTTCAGGATGAGAGTGTTCATAATGCTGAGAGCAAAGTAATTACGAAGGAAGGAGAAGAACTTATTTTTTGGTGTACTTCGAGTGTTTCTTCAAGAGATGCTGTGGGGAAGCCAACTAAAGTGATAGAAGTGAGCAGAAACATAACGGAGCGCAAGCAAATAGAAGAGAAGCTCAAGGTCTCTGAAAAGAAATACCGGGACATGGCAGAACTGCTTCCTGACTTAATTTTTGAAATCGATGTAGACTTGACTCTTCTTTATACTAATCCCGCAGGATTTAGGATGTTTGGGTATACACCCCAAGATCTTGAGAAAGGCATTAATGTCATGGATCTCATTCCATTAGAGGAGGATAAATTAAAAATCAAGCAAAGAATGCGCCAATATTTGAAGGAAAAACAGTTCACACCTGTGGAATATTTAATGGAGAGAAAGGACGGCTCCAGGTTTTACGGTCGGATTCATACTCGTCCGATGATATAAGAAGGACACTTAATAGGATTTCGGGGAATTATCAGCAATATTGACGAGTTAATTCAAAGCCAGAGGAACCTTAATTTTTACAAAGATTTGCTTGCTCATGATATTTCTAATATCCTCAATAATATCAATCTATCTCTTCAGCTGGCAGCCTCAGAGAGCAATAGCATCAAGCTTCCCGAAAAACTACGATTTTTGCCCAGAATGATTAGATCCCAAGTTCAAGATGGGCTTACCCTCTTGTCTAATATCCAAAAAATATCTGAACTTGAAACAAAAAAGATAGAGATTGAAAAAGTTGATGCGGGTGTACTTTTAGAAGAAATTATTACAAATCTGACACTGTGTAACAATTCTGATGTATTATTCGAAATAGAGAAGCCCGATACGAAGATTGAGGTACTTGCGGACGCTTTTTTAAAAGATATTTTTGAAAATATCCTTTTAAATGGGATTAAACATAATCAATCTGAGAACAAATGGATCAAGGTTAGAATTTCCTATGAATACTATAAAGAAAATGAAAATATTGTTCCAACCAAATTCGTGAAATTCGAATTTATTGATAATGGGATCGGGATTCCCGATGCATTAAAGCAGAAGATTTTCAATCGACAGCACCGGAGCACTATTTCTTCTAAAGGTATGGGAATAGGGCTTTCTTTAGTCAAAACCCTAATCGATGCATTCAATGGAAAGATATGGGTTGATAATCTCATAAAAAATGATTATACAAAAGGGAGCATATTTACGGTATTAATTCCTAAGGCATAACATTTTTTTTTCAGATCTACTTTATTTGAAGCTTTCTGAAGTACTAGCTATTTGAGATAATAATAAAAAAGATACTTTTAGAAAATATTGATAACATCAATATAAAGAGAAAAAAGAGAAATTTCTTTTCGAATAATAAAGTTAAGAATTAAAATTTTTAGAGTTCATTAATTTGTTCTTCAATTTTCTTATTTAACTGATTAATTTTTTTTTCGAGCTCTTCAATTTCCACTTTAATGGTTTCGAAACGGTTTTCTTGTGTGGCTAATTTTTTGACATATTGTTCCTTAAGTGCCGCTTCTTGCGAGGTATTGCCAAGCACTGCGATATTTTCCCGCAGGCGAGCTTGTTCTTCGGTCATCTGATCTTGTTCATATTGTAATTTTGATTTCTGTTGTTCCAGTTGTGTCACTTCTCCCATTAATTCTGCCACGCCTTTGAGCTGAGATTCTAATTTTTTATCGATAAATTCTTTTTTGATATAGAAGGAGACTCTATCCAAGATGCTTTCCTTATTCCAGTTCCAAATGTAATAACTTGTGTAATTCTCCCGTCGCTCCACTAAGTGGAAATCAATTGCAGCTT
>SHMU01000262.1 GCA_008080765.1 Promethearchaeota archaeon
GATTATCATGAATAACCAATCTCATAGCATTATCCTGCTTATCATAGGAATCACTACACCAAATCCCATTTGGTGATATATGACCCGCCCCATATTTAATAGTGTTATATGAGATCTCAACATTGTCAGCACCAGCAATACTAATGCCATTGTTACAATTGAGGATTACATTGTGCGATATTCTGGCATAATTACCGTTATTTTTGATCTCCACCCCGGCATCTGTAATATATTTACCAGCGTTTTGAATCGTAAAATTAGACACCACGACATCATCAGCTTTAATCCAAACCACCTTCCCCCCATTACCACCATCAATAATCGTCGTATCCCGATACTGCCCGACAAGCGTAATACTCCTTGTGATCACCACTCGCTCATCATACACCCCCGCGAACACAAACACCGTATCACCATCATCTGCCCGATCAACCGCATCCTGAATACAACTAAAATTACCCGGACCGGAACCACCCACATACAAAATAGTACCGGTATGTGAATCAACAGAAGTCGACGGAACCCCTATACCTGACGGAGCAATGAATACATTCAAGGATAAAAAAAGACCAATAACCAACCATACAAGATATTTCCTAAACAACTAAGATTTCCCCCAATATTTATAATAGTCTATTATAACAATTACTTATAATATTTTCTTATGACTATGACGGGACGGGAACAAAACATGAAATATGTATTATATATGATTTATATATGAAGATTTCGAAAAATATAAATTTGTGCTCCTACATACATGATGGCAACTACCGGAGTCGAGGGAAACATTGACTCGAATCTCAACAGGTGAAAAATTATTATTTTTACAGTAATTCAAAGGGTGCTAATCTCAAGTATTTTTATACTTGAATTATAAAAATCATAAGCGATATTTCATTCTAATTAATTGGTGAATTGAGGAAAGAAATATAATCCATTTAAAGTTTAAAAGATTGTAAATATTAATGAATGAATTATTAAAACAAAGTTGATATGATGAATGAACTTTTAAAGCAAAAAATTGGAAAAATGTTAGAAGAACAAAGATTTGCTGTAATTGCAACTCAAGGAAAAACAGAACCATATACAAATCTTGTTTCTTTTTTTGCTAATAAAGATTTGAAAAAAATCTATTTTCCAACTTCAAAAAATACCAGAAAATTTAAAAATCTATCTAAACACTCAAGATTATCTATCTTAATTGATAATCGCGATAATGAACCAGTAGATATTGAAAATGCAATGACTGTTACTGCAGTCGGAGAAACTAGCGTTACTGAAAATGCTGAAATTATTCATTTATTTCTTCAAAAACATCCTTACTTGAAAGAATTTACAAATTCAAATGATTGCAGAATGATAGAAATTGATATTGAGAAATATAGTATAGTAGAAAATTTTCAAGAAGTAAAAATAATTTATTTATAGCGTAATAAAATTCAAAAGAATGAAACTCCCATCAATTCTACAATCATTGTTATAGTATAAGATTATTATTATATTTTCACATATTACATATCAATCCTTAACACATGGTTTCCGTTGTCTTTACACCTGGTTTACATTTTTTTGAAAACATTTTCTTTTTTGAAACAAGGTTTGATAGTTCATTTCTTTATTGATCCAAGATAGAATCGTTTCGATGATTTCAACGTAGCATATTCCATAATTTTTGAACGTAACTGTTCATCCCATTCTTTTTCTACTAATATTGTATTCAATGCACTGGTATCTAATTGATTGACTTCATCCCATTTTCCTTCTGTTTTAATAACGTCTACTAATTGTTTTCTTTTCTTACTTCGCTTTGATGGAAATGAAAAACGATCATGTTCCTTTATTCTTACTCGTTTATCAGATCCAAAGACTACATCAACGCCTTCTGTTTCAGCAAAATGAGCTAACGCTTCCTCAACTTGTTCAAGTTCAGATGATAATTCATGATTGATTTGATTCTTTTTCTTTTTTAACTCAGCATAACGGTTTACTAGTTTTACTCCAGAATCATTCAAGTATTCATTCTCAGGTTTCTCTTTCAGTTTATACAAATGAGCCCATTGTTTACAGAGTGGTTTGAATTCACACCAATCACACAATGCGGAAGGTTGACATGGAAATTGATCGGTATTTTCAATGGTTTCAATTAAGGCAACTGTATCCTTTTTTAGCTGTTCAAGTTCAGCTTCAGTTCGTGTTGAATCAATTTCCTTGTCAAATTTTAAAAAATGCCAGACCAACCGAACATCCTTACAATCAGGATATCGTTCTTTTACTCCAATGGCATACAAGGCAAGCTGACGATCATTTTCAATGTATTCAGGCAGAGGAAGCCGGGAATTTGTTTTATAATCATGGACTTCGTACATACCATCATCCACTTCGACAAGTCGATCAATGAATCCTTGTAGTTTATACGCTCCAGTTCCATCTAAATCAATTACAATACGGTCCTCAATGGAAATCGTTTTTCCTCGATCAAATGGTTCATATCGATGATAATAATCAGTGATATACTGCTCAGCCATGGATAAATAAT
>SHMU01000263.1 GCA_008080765.1 Promethearchaeota archaeon
ACAATATATTTTTTATTTTCATCTTTTCCGCTTTTCCATTGATTGTTTTGATTCCAGCTTATGAATCCTACCGATATTCAAAAGAGATATAGATTAAACAACTCAAAAATTGTACCCATTAAATCATGCTAACTATTAACACTGTAAACCAGTAAGTATCATACCTATTATGGTAAAAAAGAAGCTAACCCTTTAAATTGATGAAGAAATAATTACCCAAGCCAAAACCTCTGGCATCAACCTCAGCTCCTTCCTTGAAACACGACTTGTTGACTATCTGACAAGAAAAATCGAGTGCTCCCGTCGGGATGTGAGCACGAATTTACCAGTAAAAATAACTGTTTTTCTCCTTGGGGATAAGGATGTGTGTTTTTTGTTTTGATTTGGTTATGCCTGGTTTGATAAGGATAAGTATATTGAGTTTGCACCTAGTCAGATGGACATTGGCTTGAATATGAAAGGTTAAGGGTAATTTGATGAGGTATACCGATAATTGACGAAAAGAATTTGTGTTATTATTTTTTCAATCGTTTTAAATTCCATATTATGCTGGGATGTGAACTAATATTTGAATTGATGTCATCATCCTTTTTAAATAATGTTGGATCAAATTCATGGTGATCATAGAATGTATCAATTATTTCAGCATATTTTTCTTTAGATGTGGAAATGAGTGTGTTGATAAAACGTTGGGATTTTGTTTTTAGGTCTTCTGGAATTTTTCTGTTTCTCACCAGATTTAATAATTGATTATCTATTGATACATTTTTAACAATTCCTTCTGGATTTCTGTTATAAATTCTTGGTTCAGGTCTCATAAGACTATCTATTATCATTGCTTTTTCAAATAGTTCATTATCAAATGTTGATTTGGAAATGATATATACATCAAATAAATCTCTTGAGCTGATAACCATAGGATCTTTGTATCTATAGAGGAGTGTACAAAATTTATTTCCGTATAATTCTTCAGAAATAGGGGTCTTTAATTCTATTTTTTCATCTGTTTTAAAATGGGGGAAGGATAGTTTTTGATCGTTTTTAAAAATTGGTATTCTTCGCATATATCCCATCTCGATTTTTATTGAGTCTCGTTGTTCATTTTTTGTTTTATAATGTACAGTGAATCGGGTTATTGGATATTGTGCTTGGATTTTAATCTCATTTTTGGAGTATGTTAAATCAGATAAGATTTTCTTGATGATGTTGTCAATTTTGTCTCTGTCTTTTTCCCAATCACTTGTTTTTAGGACTCTAAAGTTGAAATCGATATCCATGCTTAACCTTGGCACATTTTTAAAATGTAGAAAATGAAGACTTGTTCCTCCATACAAGGATAATCTTTCTTTTGTAAAATCTACATGGGAAATTCGTTGAAGTATATCACATATTCTGTACATTTTTTCTATGGTTTTTTCATCAAATCCTGTTGTATCAAACAATATTAGATCCCTCTCATGAAATCAGTGAATCCAATGGGAACATACAAGTTCCATTCTTTATCTAATTTACTTTTCACTCCGGGCATTAGATACATTGGAGAATTACCCATTTTTTCTTTCAAATATTTTTTTAATGTTGATAATAAACCGTGATAATATGGGTTGTCATCTAACAGGTTAAGAATAAGTCCTGTTTTCCTAAACAACATATCTTTTCCCAGGGTATTCAGTAGTTGTGTGAGGTCCGTTTCGTTTACACCTGTAAGTGATTCTAAACTTTTCAAGCATTCTTCCCATCCACCAGCATATGTTGGGCGATTGATACAGTCAAGAAACGTTTTACTTGGTGAAGAAACACTAATTTTTTGATTTTTATAATTCATTTTTTTCAGTCCTATATGGCTGTCTGAATGAAAAATTGGTTGGTATCGAATATGTTTGAATTCAAACGCTCTAAATTTTTTGTTTGGGGGAACAACGATATATGCTTGGTTATAGGTTGAATATGCACAGCCGTACATTTCTAGTGCGGTGTGATATCCTAGGTAATAGGGTTTTTGAATCTTTGATGCGATGAGGTATTTATCTGGTTGAAAACTATCGTCGTTAATTTTTGTTGGAGGGACTGCTACATAGATTCCTCTCTGCGGATGTAATACTTTATTTGCTTTTCTGAGTTTATTGATATATTCGTTGTATACATAGTGGAATGATACGGATTTTTTTTCTAGAATCTTTGAAGCAATTTTTTCAATTTCGTTGTATCGGACTACTTCTTTTTTCAATAGCTTTTGGTACAGTAACTCTACTTTTGTCATATTTATGTATATTCAACGTTATACTGGTATTTAACCGTTACTGTGTAGAATTAACTTAAAAATATTTTTTATGTTTTTTCTACGTTATACGGGTTATTTACCCGTATATTTTAGAATTTACTGAAAAACCATGGCATCATTTCAAATGAGGAACGATTTTTTTCGTTATATCATTCTTTGATTATCCTAATTAAATTTTTGCTAATTTTATTTACTACTGGAGGGGATCTTGAATTGAGTTCCTTCCGG
>SHMU01000264.1 GCA_008080765.1 Promethearchaeota archaeon
ATATAATCGCCTAAGGATAAGTTTTGCTTTCTCTCCTTTCCCGTTTTGGCATCAATAATCCCTGCTAAATCAATCTCTTCTGCTACTTGCCATAAGGCAGCGGAAGCACCGAACTCAATGGTTTGAACTTCCACGTTATCTGCATGTTTTGTTAATAAACTATTAAACTTGATGTCTTTTAGCTTGTCTTCGGGACCCAAGTATTTTTGCCAAGCACGCTGAGACTTACCGTTTACCCAAATACTCTCCTCTAAGTACAGATAATACTTCCCCTTATTTTTTTTGCGAGTTATATATACCATATTAATAAGTTAGGTAACAGACTATTTAACTTTAATGCTATGAGCTGATATAAAAGCTCTATAATTATCATATAAGGTTGGGGAGGATGATAAAATGAGCAGCTTCTTAAATCCTTTATTCAAAAAAAGAGAGATTTCTATTACGACGTGAAAATTGACGGTGTTGAGACAATTTGAAACACGTAAGAAATAATGTCGATGTAAAATATAACGGAGTTAGAAGCAAAAATTGTAAAAAGTTAATAACTTGTAAACTTAAGATATTAATAATTATCTGCTATCAGCTAGTTTTAAGCATTTTCGCTTTTTTTTTATCTTCACTTTTACAATTTAAGCAATACATTTGAGTGAGTATTATCCTTTTAATTTTCTTCTGTGTCTTCATTTAGAAGAATAGAGATATAATATTCATCTCCCCGATATTTTATTGGATGCAAATAAGAACGGATTTGGTTATTAATTTCAAAAAGTTTTCTTTCAATTAATTCTCCTTTTTCTTTTCTCTCTTTTAATTCGAATATATGCTCTTTTACGGACAATTCCAAATTAGTTTCAATTTGATCTTCAATCTGATCTTTAAAATATTTACAGATGATCAAACCATTGCGATCTAATAAGAATAACCCTTGAGAATTTAAATTCATCGAATATTCTTCTAATAATTTATACAGCTCAAAGAAGTCCTCATTTAGCACAGCGAGCCCATACGAGATCATTTTTATGATCGATACAATATCATAAATGGTTGTCTGCTGAAAAAGCAGCTCAAAATCTTCATATTTATTTATGATTTTTTGGCTTAATACTTGCACGTTCTTTTTAACTTCTGATGTGTCTTTAATCTCGGGGTCTGTTTTATGAAAAGAAATAACAAGAGGGACAAGATCATAATTCTGAATGAAATATTCTAGGATTGTATCTAAATATTGAAGGGATGTTTCAAATCTACTTGGATCTTGAATATCAATAATATACAATAATAGAGAGGAATCGGCAAAATATTGCTCTTTTCTCTCATCATAAATCTTTCGATACTTTTCTTGCCCCCCCAGATCCCAAAATACCACATTTTTGCCCAGAAAGGGAATATCAATATGATCCACTCTTGTTGTAGGAGTTAGACTCATAACCTTCTCTATATATCCCTTTTGCTCACTAAGTGCGACCATTATAGAGGTCTTACCCGCATTATCTAAACCAGTTAGGAGTATTTTTGCTGTATCCTCCATTTTATAATAAGCTCCATTTTAATTAGAGTTCTTGCTTGTTATTCTAAATCCTTTATTATATTATAAAGCTAAAATAGAATTGGTTATTTAAGCTTTTAGCTTTTAGGAATACAATCAATACAACGTTGGAAGTGTATGCATTATAGAATAGAAGTTAAACCATCTAATTCTATTACTAGAAATAGGATGTTAATGTAAATATATAGCATTTTAGAAAAACTCATTAATTAGCAGGGTGAATTTTTTACTACCTCACATCATTTACTCTTATTTTTGTCGTTAAATTTTATTTTTTTTAAGCACTCTTGATTTATCTTCTAATGCAAGTTAGTATAGAGCTAGTAGTCTTCCAATTGTAAGGAATCTGACATGAATCGTTTAATAAAAAATTTTGAAAAGAGTGGTTTTGTAATGAGTTTTGATATTTTATTTCTAAACCACAGACTTATTTTTGTATCTGGTATAAAGGAATTAGCAAAATCTTTTGCCATTTCTTGTTTCCGTCTTATTTCCGGAAGCATTTTATTCTGGTAGGTCTCAAACGCTTTCTGATAATTGTCGCCATGTGTTTTCAATTCTCCCGCTAAGATATAGGCTCCCGCCATCGCTAGTGCAGACCCTTGTCCGGCAATAAGCGATACAGATTGACAAGCATCACCCATTAACGCTACGCGATTTTCATACCATCTATCAAGAACAATTTGGCTTACTGAGTCAAAATAAAAATCCTGCGCTTGGTTCATAGAATTTAATAACTCGGGTAAATACCATTCCATATTTTCAAAGGCGTCCTTCAACAACATTTTCATCTTTTTGGTATCCCGATGTCAATTACCCCGCCTTGAAAGGCGGGGCTTGTGGCTCAAATCCCCATCAATTCTCCTAAAAGCTTCTGGTTCAT
>SHMU01000265.1 GCA_008080765.1 Promethearchaeota archaeon
AGAGGGGATTAAGGGGTGTTTTCCATAAAAATACAACCATTCAATTTAAAAATAATAGTTTTGCATTTCTCATTTTCTATATAGACACATCAACAGCAAAAACGTCTCACTTTTTTTGAAATAATCTTATATAATGTACTTTTAAAACCGGAGCTTGAGAAGGTGGTAAAACATAAGAAACTCCATTTTGTTTTTAAAATATATAATGATTATACAGAATAACACCCCCTCGGTCCCCCTCTTGCGAAGAGGGGGAGGATCATTTTATATCTCAAATTTCAAACATTTCTTATCTCCCCTCTTATCAAGAGGGGATTAAGGGGTGTTTTCCATAAAAACATAACCATTCAATTTACAAAAATAATAGTTTTGCATTTCTCATTTTCTATATAGACACATCAACAGCAAAACGTCTCACTTTTTCGGAAATAATCTTATATAATGTACTTTTAAAACCGGAATTTGGGAAAGAGATAAAACATAAGAAACTCCAGTTTGTTTTTAAAATATTTAATGATTATACAGAATAACACCCCCTCGGTCCCCCTCTTATGAAGAGGGGGAGGATTATAATATATGTCCCCTCTTATGACATAAGCGTTAACTTAAACAAAAATTTTCAATTTGTTTCTTTCTTTTTCGAGGAGAATCTAGCAAATCTTTAGAAATAACCTTCCATTTCTCCAAACATTTTATCAGTCCATAATTTGGACATATTGCTTTGGAAATAAGGTGAAGACAAAAACTATATTCTCTCCACAAGCACCTATCAGGTGGCGGTTTTTGCTTCAAATGGGTAGCCCCACGGGGAAAAAAGCAAGCCTTCATCAACAATAGCTTGTGTTAGTAATGCTACAAAAAGCTTACCATGAAGCCAGGCTCTTGCTGATTCAATCCCCTCTTTTGGTAAATGTCCAAGACCAAAAATACTTTTTAAATGTTTAAAAGCAATTTCAACTTGCCACCTAAGTCTATATAATTCTAAAATATCATCTGTAGTAACCTCGCCATTCAAATTTGTTATTAAAATAATATATTCATGATACTTAATAGTCTCGGGATTAATATTTCTTTGTTTTCTTTTTTGTTCTTTTATAGCCTTTTTGACTGCTTCCTCTGCTTTTTCCTTACTCTTTTTCATAACAATAATTCTTATTTTTAAAGAATCTATTGATTTTGTTCTTATCTGTGAAGGTATTTCTAAAACCTCACCAATATTTAACTTCTTTATTTTGTCTAATAATTTAAACTTATTACCCTTACTGTCATACAATGTATATGCCCTATTCATATATCTACTTATAAAAAATGCTCTCTTAGATTGTATATAATTCATCCCGTTAGCTCTGCCATAAGCTCTGTCGCCAATAAATAAGTCATTTTTACATACTTTGAAATTAGTGAAACTTTCACCAACATTCTGTCTCGTTAAAAAAAACTGATCACACTTCAAGTTAAACAATTCAAATGAATAGTGAAGTCTCCAATCTGTACCTGTACTTCCAGGTTCAGAGATTATTGATGCGTCAACACTTTTTATGTTAAATTTGGAATATTTATTAGGGGAATCAATAATAATACCTCTTCTAAACAATAATCTGTTTGACATCCATCTAAACCACTCAGATGATTTATTCAATCTTTTCATCAGAGCAACACTGCTTATATCAATGATATTACCATACTTTGCTCTAACTACTGTTTCTTTCAAAGAACAATTATCAGTTAAATGAATAAGCAGAACTCTCATTAAATCTGCCGGAGATTTAATTTTTCGTGAACGACTTATAGCTCCTAATTTATAAGCCATTTCTTCCCAGTCTTCGGGAAAGAACTGCATAAGCAGTTGCCAGTCATTAAGATATTTAGAATATTCCATTTGCAAAGATAAGTAGAATATTCTAAATAAACAAACCTTAAGTTAACGCTTATGCCTCTTATGAAGAGGGGGAAGCTGTTAATATATATCTCAAATTTCAATTATTTCTTATCTCCCCTCTTACCAAGAGGGGATTAAGGGGTGTTTTCCATAAAAACATAACCATTAGATTTACAAAAAAATAGTTTTGCATTTCTCATTTTCTATATAGACACATCAACAGCAAAAACGCCTCACTTAATTGCATAATATTTAGTGATCATATAGAATAACACCCCCTCCGTCCCCATAAGCGTTAACTTAAACAAAAATTTTCAATTTGTTTCTTTCTTTTTCGAGGAGAATCTAGCAAATCTTTAGAAAT
>SHMU01000266.1 GCA_008080765.1 Promethearchaeota archaeon
TGAGGCGATCCGAAAGTGCAAAGTTATAAATCAAGCGGCATTTCTCCGATAAATCCCACAGGAGTTCTAATTGATCTACTGTGGGATACATCCGAATTTTTTGGGTTAATTGCACGTTCTCTTCTCCTTGCAAGGGTCTCTTTCTCTACTCGTGTATAGTATGCGAGGTATTTAAAAGGAAAGGGTCCGTGAATTTAGTGCTGTATAATGCGGAAAATCTCACCCACAGCATAAACCATGGAGATGCTCTGCGAAATCCATCCACTCCATGAATGGAGGGGACTTCTTTCGTAATTAGTTAAATGTATAGAGAATTTTAAAAAAATACTCCATAAAAAAATAAGGAAATAGCACGATTTATTCAAATAAGAGAAATGCCTCTGAAGGATAATATCTCATAAATTTTCTGGGATTGATAACTGTGAGAGTAGAATGCATTCAATTAGTTTTTTTTTTGTATAAAATATACGTGTTTTCTAATAGCTTCGCCACCGTCATAGGACCTACTCCTCCCGGCACCGGTGTAATCTTGCTAACTTTATCTTTTACATTATCAAAATCTACATCTCCACACAGCTTTCCCTCTATTCTATTTATCCCCACATCAATTATTATTGCTCCAGGTTTTAGATGCTTCCTTTGTATAAAATTAGGAATCCCGATTCCCACCACTAATATATCTGCATTGCGCGTATGAGTTTCGATATTCCTAGTAAACGCATGGCATATAGAAACTGTGGCTTCTCTATTTAAGAACATTTGTGAGAGTGGTCTTCCCAATAATGTGGAGTGATTTATGATGGTAATATTTTTACCCTTGAGAGGGATGTCATAATGATCTAACAAATGTATAATACCTTTGGGTGTACATGGAGCAAGTTTTTCGTTTTTGTAAAAAAGATCTCCCAAATTCTGCGGATGTAATCCATCTACATCTTTATTGGGAACAATTTCAGCTATTATGGAAGGAAGATCTTTTTTTAAGTGAGCTGGCAATGGTAATTGTAGTAAGATGGCGTGAATGTTCTCCTCCACATTTAATTGATTTATCTCTTGAATGACTTGAACCTTGCTAGAATTTCTGTCTAAATGAATTATTTTTGTATCAATTCCAACCTCTAATCCCGTTTTCCGTTTAATGTTGATATAGATTTCAGAAGCGGGATCATTTCCTACCAATAATGTCGCAAGAGTAGGTTTTATACTTCTCTTTTTTATATGAGAAGATATTTTTTGCTTAAGTTCTGAATTTAATTGGTCCGCCAAGGCTTTTCCATTAAGAATTTTTTCTTCCATATGCCCTCTCACCATAGATAAATAACGAAATGCTATATGCTTTAATGTAACTTAAAGTTACTATTCTTTTCATGATAAATTTAACAATAAATGGTTAAAATTAAGATTTTCTAACGAAATTGAAGCCTTAAACAAGAAAGGAATTTTGAACTTACTTACTTTATGAAATGGATTCGTCTTGAATCCTCTTTTATGAAGTTTTCAAAAATGGAATTATTGGAAGGAATATATTCCCAAAAGTCTTCGTAAACCTGTTTTAATTCATCTTTATTAATTTTTTTTTCCTCTTCAAAATGCTTCGGATTATAGAATACCTTATTAACTTCAAAGTTAAAATCTTTAAAATTTACTTCTTTATTAGGATTTTTTTCTTCTTTTTTAATAGGGTTTTCAGTTTTAACCATGTCATTAGAGTCAATATTCGGAGAGCTGTTTTCAAATTCGAAATCAACTGATTGATAACCTCTGATTTTAAGATTTTTATCGACAAATGCCTGAAAGGCATGATCACAGATTAAAAATTTCGGAATTGAAATGGTAGTTAAATTATTTGTTTTATCCACTACTGATCTTGGAAACTCTAATTTTTTTGTCGACTTACATTTAGGACAGATAAAAAGGATTTTAGCGACTGCCTCATATTGAATCGATTGAGATTTCTCGTCAACTGAAGTCATTATATTGTTCTCTTTTTTTATTAGACTATTAAAGAATATGCCTTTATAAATATGAACAGAGCTAAAATTTATCATAATTGGAAGGAAAAAGCAAAAATAATGACCATTTCAAATAATGGCTTAAAATATATTTATAGTCTTTTGCAATAAAAATGTTTCATGATCCATATCCAGATATCACTTCCCTTTATAAATAATAGGCAATTACT
>SHMU01000267.1 GCA_008080765.1 Promethearchaeota archaeon
CATCCGATGACTTATCGCATCAACCCTCCTTGAAGGAGGAATCCTTTCTACGCACGTGGAAGGGGTTTACCGCGACACACAGCCCTAAGATATGCCCGCCAGCTAATGCTTAGTGGACTCGTGGGAATCCCCGTCCTTTAGGGCGGGGAGGCTTCAATGTGAGGAGTTCTTAGTGATCATTAAAATAAAATTTGAATGAATATTTTTAGAAAGTGAATAATATGAATGAATTAGTCAATAAGCTATTTAATGGATCTTGGAATTTTAAACACCGCGAAGCTATAGTAAACCGCATAAAAACTATTACCTATGATATAATTGTTATTGGGGGTGGGATTACAGGAGCGGGTGTTGCAAGAGAGGCAACAATGCGCGGGCTAAAAGTTTGTTTATTAGAAAAACAAGACTTTGCCGCAGGCACTTCCTCCCGTAGTTCTAAATTAGCACATGGAGGTATTCGATATTTAGGGCAAGGAGAGATGGGATTGGTAAAGGAGGCAACAACGGAAAGAAATTGGATGCGGCATCATTGTACTACCGTTCGTCCTATCCCTTTCTTGTTTGTCGCTTGGGAAGGGGAAAAATATAAAATGCGCGATATTAAAGCTGCAACAAAAATGTATGATTTTTTAAGCGATAGGAACGAGGAATTTAAGAATTATAAAAAGAGAAAGATACTTTCTCCCGAAAAGGTGGTGGAGTCAGAACCTGAAATAAAAAAAGAAGGAAATAACGGGGGAGTAATTTACTATGATAATAATGTAGATGATGCTCGATTGACTATTGAGACTTTAAAAGAAGCGGTAATCCGGGGGGCAGATATAATCAATTACTGTGAGGTTATGGGGTATCTAGAAGAGGAAGGAACAATCAAGGGTGTCCAATGCAAAGATTTGGAAGACAACAAGGAATTTGAGGTAAAAACTACTTTAGTTGTGAATGCTACGGGTATTTGGACCGATGAACTCTTAAATCAATACCCCGATGATGTCCCAGAACCCTTAATTAGACCTACAAAAGGAGTGCATCTGGTTTATAAACAAGAACATGTAAAAAATAAAATGGCTACTATCATAACTTCCATCACCGATAGACGAGCTTTTTTTGTATTACCGCGAGGAGACTTTACGATTATAGGAACTACGGATACTGATTATAAAGGTGATTTGGCAAATCCTTACTGTAATAAAGAAGATGCTGATTATCTTATAACCTCAGTTAAGCATTATTTTCCCACCGCAGAATTAGAGTACAAGAATCTTTTGGCTACGTATGCGGGAATCCGTCCATTAGTAAGAGAAAAAGGTGTTTCGGAAAGCGATGTATCCCGTAAGCATATCATATTTTTCAATAAAAAAGGACTATTGACGATCTCGGGGGGAAAATTGACTACATGGAGAAAAATGGCAGAAGATCTATTTGAAAAAGTGGAGGAAAAACAGATATTCTCGAATATTTCACGCGAAAAAGACTTTTCCAAACAGAAATTTAGCGTTTCAATGGACAAAGATGAATGGGAACAGGAGTTACAAAACTCAGGAGTAGAATTAGAGAAAAAGAGTGCAGATTACTTATATCGGCAATATGAGCGCGGAGCCCTTAAAATAATAGAATTGATCAAGGATAATAGTGAATTAAAAACACGAATTCTTGAGGGCTATGATTTCATTAAGGCAGAAATCCTCTATTTGCTTCGACATGAATTAACCCCACATTTAATTGATGTCTTCTGCCGAAGGACCGAGATGAGCCTATTCATCGATCATCGAAAACAAAAGGAAGCAGCTCAAGTGGTTGCGGGAATTATGGCAGAGGAATATAAATGGAGTGCCGAAACGAAAGAAAAGGAAGTTTCTAGATATGTAGATTACATTAAAAATACAGTTTCGTTCATATAATTGATTTTTTTTAATTTTTTTTTTCTGATTATCTAAATCACTAATTTTGGGTTCCATAAAACTCTTTGGAAATGCTTCATTCAATCGACTCAGTTATTGTGGGACACTCAAGTCATCTTT
>SHMU01000268.1 GCA_008080765.1 Promethearchaeota archaeon
TTTACCGTGCGAGAATGTCCCTTGATCTTGAAAGAAGTGTTAGATGAACTATCCCTTTCTCCTCAGATGCTTCACAAGTCCTCGTACAAGTTTTTGATGTGAAGTAAGAGAAGAGACGAATAATGTCGGATTAAAATATAAAGGTGATTAAAGATTTAGAAAAAACAAGGTAAATTAAAAATTATCATAAAAAAATAAAAAATAAAACATAAATAACGAATCATTGATGATGAAATTATGAACCCCAAATTTTTAAAAGCGAAAGGTGTCTTAATAACTGGAGGCGCTTCTGGCTTTGGAAGAGCCGTAGCATATGCCTTTGCGGAACAAGGAGCGGATATCGCAATAGTTGATATTAACCAAAAACTCTTAGAAGATGTCAGTTCCAAAATTCGTAAACAATTTAAGTGCAAAGTAATCCCTATTAGCTGCGATGTCTCAAAAAGCAACGAAGTTCAAACTATGGCAAAACAAGTGTTCCAAGAATTAGAAAATGTCTACATTCTATTTAATAATGCCGGAATTGGAAATATCTATGGACCGACTTTATTAAGAATTAAAGAAGAAATATTTGACTTAATACTCAATACTAATCTGCGCGGACAATGGTTGGTCACGAAATATATAGCCAAAAAAATGAAAAAACAAGATTTTATCCCACTCGCCGGAAAAATAATTTGTACCGCGTCCATTGCAGGTGTTAAAGTAAATCCAAAATTGTGCGCATACAGCATAAGCAAAGCAGGTGTTATTGCGATGATGCAAATGCTTGCGAAAGAACTCGCTCCACGCATCACTGTGAATGCTATCTCTCCCGGATATCATGTGACAGCAATTTATAAAACCTATGAAGCTATGAAAGCTACAATGGACGACGGACACGTAAAAACACCCCTTAATAGAGTCGGTACGATCAATGATGTCGTAAACTTAATGATGTTTCTAGCGTCTGATAAGTCTGACTTTATTACAGGACATAATTTTATAGTAGATGGAGGTATAGCGGAAGTAGGAACCGCAGCACATTATCTAGATTCAGAATTTTAAAAATAAACCATCCCACAAATTTAAATCTAGTTGTTTGAAGGCAATCATTCAGACAAAAATGAGAATTTCTGTTTAGATGAAATTTAAATATTTTGAATTTTATAAATGTAATATTGAGAATAATAAACTTAAATATATATTCCCATTTAATAATAATATAATTAGTTTGTAATTATTTTGTTATTAGTTTGTAAAAGATACCTTTAAGGTATTATACCTTTACTAAATTGAATATAAAAAACGACTACTACTTGTAGATAATCATGCCAAAGAAATTTATCTTTAAGATTGTTTCTGCCGGTGAAGGAGGTGTGGGAAAAACTACGCTGCTAAACCGCTATGTGAATGGAAAATTCTCCGAATCAACCCAAATGACCATAGGAGTGGAGTTCTTTCTAAAGGAAATAGAAATAGGAGAACATAACTGTACGCTGCAGCTCTGGGACTTCGGGGGCCAAGGGAGGTTTCGCTTTTTAATTGAAAGCTATGTTCTGGGAGCAAAGGCCGCCCTACTTATGTTTGACCTTACGAGACCAATGACTTTAGAGAATCTGGATGAGTGGGTGAATATTTGCCGGAAAAACGACCCGAATCTTCCCATACTCTTTTTAGGAACGAAATTAGATTTAGTGGATGATATTACCGTTGATGACGACTATGCAAAGCAGTTTTTGGATAAATTAAACCTCTTTGATTATTTAAAAGTATCTTCCAAAACCGGAGAGAATGTTAGCAAGGCATTTGATATGATTGCCCAAAAATGTTTAGAACGGCAATTATAACCAATTATAACCTTCACCATAGGATCGGCACGGAAGCCCCGACCTTTATGGCGGGGAGGAAGTGCCGTTAGATAGTATTAGGTGACAAGATTTAAATACTTGCGTTATCATTATCATTATAAGGTTGAGTTCTAATGAAGTTTTGTAAGACGGCACAG
>SHMU01000269.1 GCA_008080765.1 Promethearchaeota archaeon
AGAAGGGGCTGAAAATGGCAAGGAATGTAAATGTAACAAAAAAAGAGGCTGTAAGAAAAGATGTTGTTTTTAATAAACAACGTGTTGAGAATGTAACTATTGTAAAGGATTCTGATTCAGTTATTCTTTCAGGAAAAGTAATTCTTTTTTCTGATGAACATGATTATACAGGGAGTAAATATATTAGCCTTGATATATCTGAATACAAAAAAACCGAAGGTGAAGAAGAAGATTTAAAAACAGAGATTGTGCCTGCGGTTACAGTTCAAGATGTAATTGATGGAATAGAAAATTTTGAAAAAGAAAAACCTGATTTGACAAAGTTAAAACTTGATGATTTTTTGGCAAGTATAGTACATGAGAATTTGGCTTAGGATTTGTTTTTATTTTTTACAAGGGTAAATATATGTATTTCAAAACAAATCAAATTTTAAGGGGGAAATTTGGGCTAATTCTTTTGTTTTTTTGCCTTATTGCAATGTGTTTTTGTAGTGGTTGTAATAGTACAAGTGCACAACCGTCAGCAGAAACTGAAACTGAAACAGATACGGAGCAGGCGATTAAAGAAACTATGGAGAATCAGCAGGAAATAATGAGTCAATTAAGAGAGGTAAAAGGGGATTTGATAAATGTTCAGAAAACAATAACAACCAGTATAAAAAAAATAACAAACAGTGTGAAAAATATTATCAAAACAGAGAGTACAGCAATACAAAAATCACAACAGATGCAGTTTGAAAAATTTGAAGGTGAATATACGTCAAACCAAGATATAAAAGAGAGTAGCAATTCCATGTGGTATGGTATAGGATTATTGATTGTTATGTTAGTCTTTTTATTGGTTAGGGACTTAATAGATTCAATTTTTGAGAAGGGAAATACAGGAAAAATTTTTGCAAGAAAAATATTTAAAGATTGGTAATTATAAATGATTTATAATTTTATAAACTCAATGTTTACAACAACTTATGATTTGGAAAGAAATTCATGGATGATAAAGAAGCTAAAAAAATAGCCGATTTAATTACCCGCCAAGCTGATTCAGAAATCCAGAAATCTATAGGGGTTTTGCAGGCAAAAGTGGAAAATATTTTTGATGATATTTCAGAGATAAAAGAAACTAATATTAGGATTTTTAAGCGTCTTGATTATACACCTAAAAAAGAGAGGTGTAAAGAAAACGAAGATGAAATTAAAGAGATGAAAAAAGATATTGATAGTATGGGTGGTGAAAAAAAAATGTTGCGTTGGGTGATAAATATAATATTGACCATTTGGTTGATAATTCTTACTGCATTGGAAGTGTTAAAAAATAAATTATTTCATTAGTTTTTTTGAAAGGAAATGTTGTATGAAACGTATTACAAATTTGTTAAAAGCGCTGACAAGTAAAAGGTATGTGATAGCAATTGCAGGGATTGTTTTAATGGTATTTCTGGGCAATAAATTTGCAATGGGTTGTGTTACATTGATTATTATGACAGCTATTATTGCGGATACAATCCGAGGTACATAATGCCTTATCCAAATGAACATGCTTGCAGGTTAAAAGACCCATCCAGTTTTAGCAAATTTAGGCGTGATAATCTGACAGAAGGTATTGATGCAATATATGGGAAAAAAAAGAATAGTGATGGTTGGGAAATGCAGACAATACGGTTTGATAAAAATAAATTTACAGCTAAAGAAGCAAAGGAATGGGCACGGGAAAATGGTTTTGATTGCATTAGATTTGAACCTGCAAGTTATCAGGCAAATACTTGACCCTATTATTTCTGTGGTTTGAATCAAAAATGTTCAGGGGCTTTTTTTTAGTTCTGCTAACAAAACCACTAAAATAGATTACTAAAAGTCGCTGTTATAAAGAAAAAAATATTACAGGGGTAATAGGGTATTTTTTTTCTTTTTTTTATATATATATATAATATATATATTTTTTTTCTTTTTATATAA
>SHMU01000270.1 GCA_008080765.1 Promethearchaeota archaeon
GGTCGAATATCGAGGAACTGTATTTTTTATCAAGGGTAGAATGAGTACGGGATATGCCAAGCTGATGGGGATTGATGATGTGGAAGTAAAACTCAAACCAATGGCGAAACTTGACCAATTGAAGAGAGTGAGTGCCAGAACTTCCCAGATGGTAATGGAAGTCCCAATCCATCTCGCCCCTAAAGGAGCGAGTATTCTTGGGAGGTCTGTATAAAAGCGAGAAAACCCAGAGTGTTGTAATGGGTCTAACATTTATTTTTAAATCAATTTATTTAAAAATATTCTCAATAATTTTTATAAGGGGCATTCATATATCAAAGAAAAGAGATTTTCTTAATTATACAATACATATCCTTAAATGAGTCAATTTGAATTTAGGTTTTCGGAAGCTGCATCTTTTCACCTAAGTATTATTCGTATCATTGCCGCCCATTTGGTAGTTATAGGTCATGGCGTTATGGGTAGGATTTCACAGCTAAAGGGAGGGATGCTAGGAGCTCCGGGCTTGGGCGTTTTCTTTGCATTAAGTGGAATTCTTATTTCATATTCGACTTTGCACAGGATGAACGATAAAAAATATGAATTTAAGCGCTTTTATATTAAACGCTTTGCAAGAATTTATCCTGCCCTTTTTGTGTCTCTTATTATCATGGCTATTGTTGATTGGTTTCTTTTCAACTCTCCTGGAACAACTGATATTTTAAATTCTTATAACATTCCTACATTTTTATGGAATCTTCTCATTTTGCAAGAATCGTGGTGGGGTCCTTTTTGCTTCGGAAGTTCACGCCAACTTTGGCCATTCCCTCTATTTTGGTGGACCTACTTATTTTTTGGTTGGCTTCTTCTTGGTAGAAGGAATACCAAGAGTAAGGCACTTTATATTCTTGGACTGGGGCTTTTTGGCGGGATCTTAGTGTTTATATGTCTCGGTGCATGGACATCAAATAAATTGGAATATCTTACTTTATGGTTTTTAGGAGCCCTATTTATGTATGTAATAAATCGATTAGACAGCTGGATAAAGAAGAGAGAATCTGACCAAAGTGCTTCTTCAATTGCTAAAACAACATCATTAAAGAAAAAAATAAAATGTGGTGCTCTATTGATTTCCATAATTTTGTATATATTATCAGCAATAAGACTTTTGACGCAACGTGACCCTTATGGCTTGATAATGCTCTTATTGTTAAATTTTGCCTTGTTTTTCTTCATTATATTCTCTCAATATATTGACGTAGAAATTCCCGAAAAGATGAAAAGAAGGGCAAATTTTATATCGAGCTATAGTTATAGCTTATTTCTTATTCAATATTCAGCAGCCTATATGCTTTCATTTTTACGTATTGAATTTAACCCCATTTTTTCGATTGTTCTCATGTATTTCTTCAGCAATGCGTTGGGGATTGCTATTGCCTATTTTACCGAGTTGCGGGCTTCTAGAATAGAAAGGTATATTTTGAAGAAATTAAATCTGGGTTAAAATAATCTGAAAGCGTTCTATGTGGTAAAAAATAGAAATTGAGGAGGACAAATTGCTCTTTATTCATTACTTGTATGAAAAAGCTGAATATTCTGTTTTAGAATCTTATTTATCAAAGCTATAAATTAAACTAACAATGTCTTTTTAGAGAATATTCCCTCCAATGTTTCTATTCGGATCTCTTTTATACTTCATTATAACAATCAAAAATGTTCCATAAACAGCATTAATAGATGAATTTTTCATATTAATATTGACACACATCCGTCGAAAAATAATTTATAGCATCGCTATAATTTATACATACCAATACCTTTTATAAAGGTTCTAAATTAAGAGCAAATTAAGATGTCAATTACCCACCACTAACGTTGTGGGCTTGTAACCAGAACTCTTCCTAACGATGCTATGGAATCGGTCATCGGAGATACTGCTACATTAGGGATACTTCTTATTCCCTTTTT
>SHMU01000271.1 GCA_008080765.1 Promethearchaeota archaeon
TGTGAAAACGATGGCACGGAAGAAAAAAACCACCAAATCGCCCCGACAAAACAAATCGAACAAGACTCTTCATCATTCAATGCAAAACACGGGCTCATTGGGAAGATTTGTCCAATTCTTAACCTATAAAGCACAAAAAATAGGCAAAAGAGTAATAAGAATTGATGAATCATACACCACACAGACCTGTGCGAAATGCGGGAAAAGAGTAAAGCGTTCATTGTCCGAGCGTACTATTACTTGCGAATGCGGTCATAAGATGGATAGGGACTTAAATTCCGCCGTGAATATCATGGTAACGTTCTTAACATCCAATAACTTATCGCATCAACCCTCCTTGAAGGAGGAATCCTTTCTACGCACGTGGAAGGGGTTTACCGCGACACACAGCCCTAAGATATGCCCGCCAGCTAATGCTTAGTGGACTCGTGGGAATCCCCGTCCTTTAGGGCGGGAAGGCTTCAATCTGAAATTAAAGCATTTATTGATGAAATCTACACATGAATACTTTATTTTTAGTAAATGAAAGTTTAAATTCTATCTTACCCATCAATAGAATATGGCAATAAAGAAAAATGCATATTATATCATAGGTGGAATACTTGCATTATTTAGCTGGATTACGATTCTCTGCGTTTTAACTCCTTTTAAAAGTATCTTTGATGTATTTGTAAGATTAGGAGTGCTGCTGGGATTCACGTGTTTATTTCTGGCGACATTTACCACACCTTTTATGAAACAATTATATCAATTATTTGGAAAACCGTTTATGACACTTCATCATTATTTTTCAATCTCGGGTCTTGTGTTAATTACGCTCCATCCTGTATTTTTTGCCATTGAAGTGGGCAGTATAGGTGTATTCATTCCTCGCTTTGATTCTTGGATTGTTTTTTGGGAATTAGCAGGTCGACCTGCACTTTATATTATTTATATTGCCGTTCTTGCAGTACTTATAAGAAAATCGATTTCTCCTAAACTATGGCGAGCTCTTCATGGATTAAACTACATCGGACTCTTTTTTGCATACATACATGGACTTTTGATTGGAACCGATTTTAAAAATCCGGGAATCTTCATTACATTTACGATTATGATTGTCCTCGTGGGTGTGGCTTTATTATACAAGCGCTATTTAAAATATAGACTTCAAAAAAAGATGCAATCTAAAAGAAGTGAATAATAAGAATTCATCCATCCGTATTAGAGCTCGAAAGCTTTCTTCTTCTTTTTTTATTTAATATAAATAAGTGAAAGGTTGAATTCTAAGTAGTACTAATACGATTACAATATTTTTTTATATTATATAATCTTATATTTTATTTTTTGGAATTATATATGAATTCATACAAATGGGGCATACATTATGCCTCGAGACCCAATTTAGCATGCATTTATAGTGGAATAGATTATTACAATAAGGACATTCCACCAATTGTTCAGAATTTATTATTTTATGACAAATTGTGCATTTAGTATGATTTTTATTTTCAAATTGTACTAGGCACCCACAATTTGGACAGAATTTTGGTGTGTAGTGAATATAATCAGAAAATTTAATTCCACATGAAGTACAATAATTTGGACCCTTAGTTGTCATAATTTAAAATATAATTATTTTCGTTATATTACGGGGGTTTCCCGACTAAATATAAATTATCTTTTATTCCTTAAAAAGATTTCAAAACCATAATCGCATAAATT
>SHMU01000272.1 GCA_008080765.1 Promethearchaeota archaeon
ATCGCTCGATTTATCTTGAAACATAAACGATCCTCGGAGGAAGTGAAAACCAGATGCAGTTATGCTAGACTATTTAGTGCGTCATAAATAGTTATTGATCATTTTACACGCTTAATTGATAGTAATAACACACTTCTTCTTTAAAAATTTTTATTCTTTAAGTTATTTATTGCCTTTCTTTAAACTTATAAAATAATAATTATAAGCCTTTTCTTATATATAGCATAAAAATAATGATTGACAAAGATTTCCCAATAATTGATTAGGAGGATTATAGAATGTTCTTCAATTAGTGATGAAGTGCAAGAGGATAAACAATTTTGTACGTGTAATATTGGATTAGTAGCAATTAGGAAGCCCTTCTTGCAGGTGATAATAGGATTTATACTACAGGATGCGTTAGTGCATGGTAAATCCTTTCCCAATATGGGGACAAGTCAATCTGTCCTTCTTCTTTTATTTTTACTGATAATTCCTCAAATATTTTCTTAATGATTAATGATTCGAGATAGGAAATATTGGGTGCTAATACTGCTATCATAAATTGTTTTTCTCTTGCCCTTTCTGAAGTCTTCTTATAGGAGTCAAAAAACACATACGCGGTCTTACCAAATGCTTGTAGATCCAAGAGGATTCCTTCGGGATTCTCTATTCTTTTTTGACCATAGATTAAGGTGGAGGATTGAAATAACTGCTTTGCTGCGTTTTCCAATGAAAAAGAATAATTTTCATTTTCTGGAAAATATGACTTAAGCACCGGCCCATATCTATCATCCCATATGGAATGTAATAATATTAGATCAAAACCTCCATCGGTTTGAAGGGAGGGTTCCAAGCTGATATCTTTATTTTTGAACACTTTTTTGATTCGGATATTAGCATCTCTAATTTTCTTGTATCTGAGTAACTTTCCTTTTATTATCGCCAATAAGTCTTCTACTTTATATGGTTTGGTGATGTAATCATCTATTCCCAAAAGTTTCCCCAATCTAATTTCTTCCTTTTTTTTTTTGCCCGTAAGAAAGAGAAAAGGAATAGTATTGAAATATTCATGGCGAGATATTTCTTTAAACAATTCATATCCATTCATATCGGGCATCATAATATCGCTTATGATAAGATCGGGTTTTTTCTCCTTCGATTGTAGGAGATTTAACGCTTTTCTTCCATTTGTTGCAACTGATACTTTATACCCATTATTTTCTAAAATCGATTTAAGGGAATCTAAAATTTCATTCTCATCCTCGACCAGTAAAATTGAGGGTTTCATGCTGGGGTATGATTGATGTAAGTGATAATGAGATAAATAATTATAATTAATTAATGTATGAAGGCATGTTGCTTTCAAATAGTTAGATTTATTTGGTTCGATAATTTTTAATTTACCTTGTTTTTTCTAAATCTTTAATCACCTTTATATTTTAATCCGACATTATTCGTCTCTTCTCTTACTTCACATCAAAAACTTGTACGAGGACTTGTGAAGCATCTGAGGAGAAAGGGATAGTTCATCTAACACTTCTTTCAAGATCAAGGGACATTCTCGCACGGTAAA
>SHMU01000273.1 GCA_008080765.1 Promethearchaeota archaeon
ATTTCGGAGAAAGGAATCTTGACAATCTTAGCTGTATCTTCTAAGAGTAAAACCAATAATTTATCGGTAATTTTAATGTCATTTTGAATTTGTTCGGTTTCTTCAATGCCCATAATGATCCCAATCTTCTCATCAGATCCCCCCACTCCGATTTTGACCTTAATTCGAGCCCCCTTTAGTTGAGTTATGATTGACGTAAATGAATTGACATTAGGAATATCGATCATGATATTTTTAAGGAGCTGACTGGGTTCAAGGGCCGCATCATAAGAGATCGAGCTGATGAAACCCTTTTCACTGGTATCTAACACAAAGAGACTTTTAAGAATATCATTCATTTCATCAATGGTAAACTCCAGTTCAAATGTTCCCGTGCCTTTTAATCTCCCGTTTAAGAAAAAATATGATATCCCATGTTTGAAGATTACAATCTTTTTAATGTTTAAGGTATTATTAGTATCGTTCATATAGGAACATAGAAACTTCAGAGATATAAATCTATTTATAATGACGATTTATTCTTTATTTATTATTCAAAACTTAAAAATTACAAGGGTGAATTTTGAGGATTAATGTTTCGAGGGGAAAAAAAGAGGAAAGAAAGGGGGAAAGAAAGGAAAGGTAACGAAAAATGAAAATAAGGAGGAGTTTATCATAGGGAGAGCATGAAAAAATATAAGAATGAAGGAATAAATTGAATGTGAAGAAAAATAAGAGGAAATATCAAGAATTTTAGAAGATTTGTATTTTTTCTTCAATCTTTTTATTTAACTGAATTATGTTTTTTTCTAGCTCTTCGATTTCAGTTTTAATAGATTCAAAGCGATTTTCTTGGGAGACTAATTTATTGACATATTGTTCCTTAAGTGATGCTTCTTGCGATGTATTGCCTAAAACTGCGATATTTTCCCGCAGACGAGCTTGTTCTTCGGTCATCTGATCTTGTTCATACTTCAATTTTGCTTTCTGTTGATCTAATTTTGTCTTTTCTCCTAATAATACCGCTAATTCTTTAAGCTGAGATTCTAAATTCTTGTCAATAAATTGTTTTTTTACATAAAACGAGATTTTCTTCTCTATATCTTCCTTATTCCAGTTCCAAATGTAATAACTTGTGTAATTCTCCCGTCGCTCCACTAAGTGGAAATCAATTGCAGCTT
>SHMU01000274.1 GCA_008080765.1 Promethearchaeota archaeon
AAATTAAAAACGCTTGCCAGCAATTCCATAGAAATGCCGCTACAAAAAAGAGGAGAAGGCGCGTGCTCAGTGATTTCGTGCAGGTAAATGCGTGGAAGTGATGTTTTGTGCGATATCCTGTTTCAATATTGAAGCGTTTTGCGTAGAGGCTTTCTGCGTATTGCGGGGTTATCTTCCATTCCGGAGACTTAATAAGGGTTTTCATCGTTCCATTTACATTATGAGGGCATACATCCACGTCCATGCTCTTCACACGGGATCTCCATGATGTTAATCTGACAAGATGCCATGCTTGAAAGCGTTCCCAATCCGGCATTGAATAGTGGGAGACTAAATGGGCTTTTATTGCAGGTGATCTCGATTTTCGCGCAATAAATTTGATGTTCTTCTGTGTTAAAAATGCAAGCGTGGCAACTGAAGAAAATTCTCCGTCAAAAATGATAACTCGGGGTGTTATAATCTTTTCAATTTGGGTTAGAAGCTGTTCTACTAACGATTTAATCGTTCTCTGAGTAGAACGGTGAATCATGGCAATCGTAAAGCTTCCATGCCTTGAATAGAGATCTGCCGTAAGATATTCCTAAAAGCGATTGGTACTCGCCTTCACCTTCGAGACTTTCATATGGGGATTATTCCTCTCTCCATAATAAGGATCTTGATGAAAATCTATAAAAATAATGCCCGATTTTCGTAACTGCTGTTGGAGTCTTTTCGGGAGTGCGTGAAACTGCCATTGTAACGCGTCATTAACGAAATTACTCGTCCTGGCAGATGGAGTGCTCCGACAGCACTTCAATACTTGTTCTGCAGAAGGAGCTCTCTCACCTAACCTCCTTTTCACATCACAGGTGTGCGTAATACTGATGTGAGAGACAGATGCATATTCCAATACCTTAAAATAGTCTTTGGAGGCATAAAGCTTGGTAGTAAATGGGGGTAATTGCCTTAACACATCTAAACTCATACTTCGATGGTAAATATCCAAAAAACGGGTATCATTACGAGCAAAAACAGTATCTATTCGAGTTCCATATTTCTTACTTCTTTT